>CAZMGQ010000113.1:0-6935 GCA_964565855.1 uncultured Lentisphaerales bacterium
ATCGCCACCGCTGGGTTTTCCGCCCGGCAGGCGCGGCTCACCTTCGGCGGCGTCTTCCTGTGCGCCTTCAGCACTTTCAGAGGCCTGCTCCATGCTCTCGAGCGCTTCATTCAGCCCCTCAGGCGGGAAGAACGAGTCATAGTCCTCCGCCAGCGTTTCGAGCTGATCCATCAACTCTTGCATATTGCGTTGCGAAGTTTCCAGCTTGCCGGTCGCCTCGTCGAGCGCATCCTTGGCTTCCTGCTGCAGCTCGGTCGCCTCGGGCGGCGGCTGCTGGTCAGCCTGTTCCAGCGCATCGACCGCTTCTTCGGCCTTGTCTTCGGCTTCACCCAGATCGCTCGCTGCCTCGCGCATCTGCTCGGCCATCGGTCTGGTCTGTTCGCCAAATTCCTGCAAGTCCTGCGCCAGTTGTTCCACACGTGTTTCCAGAGCATCGGCTTTGTCGGCAATCTGCTGTTCAGCCATGGCCGCCCGGTCTTCGGGAGTCGCCTCCTGTGGTGCATCGGGAGTCAATTCAGCAATCTGATCCGCAGCCGCATCACGCTTTTCAGGCTCGGCCAGATCTTGTGTCATCTGACGCAAATCTTCCTGTTCCTGAGCCAACTGACGGGTTTCCTCGGTCAGACTGTTCAGCTCTTCCTGACGTGATTCGAGTGCTTCAAACATAGCCGATGGATCTTCGGCAATCTGTTCTTTCAGGTCAGCCGCCAGGGCGTCCTGCATCGCCTGCCACTCGGCCATCTGTTCGGGCGTCATCTCCTGGTCGGCCATATCGGCCAGAATATCCTCCCGCATCGCCAATTCATCCAGCGCGGCCAGTTGCTCCATCTTTTCAGCAAAATCCTGCATTTCCTTCAATACTTCTTCAGTCGCCTTGACAGCCTCTTCGAGTGCCTGTTCCATCTCGGCAACTTTTTCCTTATGATCATCAGGGTTGGCCCGCTGTGTTTCCTCGACCGATTCGAGCGCCGGAGTGACATGTTCTTCGGCCAGTTTTTCCAGCTTCTCCTGCAGGGGATCAAAAGCCGTATCAGAGGTCTCGGATGCCAGCTCCTTGATCAGCTCTTCGGCAATTGCGGTGTCACGCCGTACCTCGTCGAGCTTCTCCAGATCCTCAAATTCCAGTTTCTCACCCTTTTCCAGCTTCTCCTCCAGCTCTTCGGCCAGCTTTTCAGCCTCCTTCAGACGTTCAACCGCCTCTTCCAGCGTTTTTTCAATGTTTTCGGACTGTTCGCGCAGAGTCTGGGTCTCCAGAGAAAGAGCCTGATGATCGATCTTGACCACCACAATCGTACTCCGGACTTTTTGAGGCCCACCATATTCATCAGGACGATTATCCGCTACCGCCAACTGCACACGCAACTGGTTGATACCCTGGAGCGACATGGTCGAAAGATCCAGAATGTCGCTGCCGCGCCAGTACCCCTGTTCGATTTCAATCAGTGCAGGTGTGGGGCGCAAGTGTTCGAGCTCGGCATCCCCTCGACCGAGGTGCAGCTCGGGCGTTTCCGCGCCAAAATCGTCGCGCACTTCATATTCGAGCGTCAGTCGCGCATAAGGCGGCAGGGTAACTTCCGGCGTCACCGGATAGTTGATGACAATCGTGGGCGGCTGATCGGGGATGGCCCGGACCAGATGCCGTGTCGGACTGTTGGTAAAGCCGTGGGTGTCATTGAGATCGATCTGCCAGAACGAGTTCATCGCCGGCTCGATCGGGAAAGACCACTCCGCCGTACGACGCTCGGTAATGGTACCTGGGTACTCATCCGGGCCGACAGCCATCGTGGCACGCATGTCGCGGCGGCTGAGGGTCGCAGTCAGGTGTACACGTGTGCCGGCAACTGCCGCAATCTCGCTCGCCCCGCTCTGTACGATCTTGTCTTCGAGTCCGGTATAATCGGGATAAACATAGCGGGCTGCGACATCCAGCACTTCGGGCCTGATAATCGCAGTGATGTCGTAATAACGGGTCAACCCATGACCACAGGCCACGCGGTAACGGAATGACTCGCTGACCGAAGGCAGGAAAAGACGATAGTTGCGCTGCCCCGTAGCACCCTCCGGCGAGGGTACCTGGCGCATGCGCTCGACGATCTCGTTGTGCCGCCCCTGCTGATGCAGGTTGAGACGCCGCAAGTGGGCCTGCCCCGAGAGTCCCCCCGTGGCAACGGCGGTAACTTCGAGCGGCTCGCCTACCAGCATCACCTGCGAGCCGGGACGCACCAGAAGGTTATCTGCATAAACATTGTCCAGCTCGGCATAGGGTGCTACCGCCCGGGCCAGCAGCAGCGTCGCCTGCTTGGGCCAGGCTGCCAGCAGCAGTGCGAGAATCGCCATGGCGACCGCTGCCGCTGCCAGCTTGGGCTTGACCGTCCGGGTGGTGAACTCCTGTTCGGGAGCTACATCCTTGGCGTCGGCCTCAGCGGCATGTGTCAGTACTTGTAGTAACTGCTCCGAGCCCCGGTCGTAGTCGTCGGGCGCAGTCAGCAACTGGACCACAGTCGAGAGACGCTCCTCCAGCTCGGGATGACGCTGCTCGATCAAGGCCGCAATGCGGGCAGGGGTAAATGGCTTGGCGAGGGGACGTACCAGAGCACGCCAGGCCACAAAAACTACCGACGCCAGCACGGTCAGGCTCAGTGCCCAGCGGAAGGTACTGTTGTAGATCACGGCCGCAGCGTCGATACCCATGATTATCAGGATACCGATCACGGCTGTCGCCAGGACAGCCAGGCTGCCACGTGCCCATAGGATGCGGCGCACACGTGTAACTGACTTGCGCAGCTTGCGTGCAATGGCAGGTGGCAGTTGGTGAAAGCGCACTTTATCGGCCCGCCGTCGGGCACTTTCCTGTCGAGCGTTCATCAGACCAGGCCTCCTCTCTTGCGTAACAACCACTCTATTGTAACGAGAAGTACAATTAAAACAAACAAATACCAGGAATCCCACAACGGACGTTCGAGACGTTCCTGCAAAATGCGGCTGCCTTCACCGAAGCTGTCCCAGAGCAGGCGGGCATCGGCAGGGCTCACTGCTTCGCCCCCCGAAAGCTGCGCCATCGTCTGCGGCGTCTTCCAGTCGGCCGTGAGATCGACAAACTCCGCCGGGCGACGTGCCGTGACTACCACAAAGCTGGTCTGCAGTTGGTCGGGAAAAGCATCGCCCAGCCGTGCACGTGCATCGGGCGAGCGCAGCATCAGGCTGTAAGCCCCGGCTTCGGCCAGAGAGTCGATCGTGCCTTCGTAAATGCCGTTCGAATCCTTGCGGTACTGCAACTCAACCCGCTTCAGTTCGCGATCATCCCGCATGATAATGACCTCGGAACGGGCTCCACTGAGCGGCGCAAAAGTTTTGTCGGCCATCCGTGCCATCACCCGCACCGGCTCGTCCGGCGTATAGGTCAACTGATCGGTTCCCAGGCGCACATACTCGTTGCCGGTCCGCAGCTTTTCGCCGGTCCCCCAACGCATCACCTGGCCCCAGAAACGATGGTGCACCGTATCGCCGATCCGGTAACGCATGCGCCAGGTCCGGTCAGTCGCCAGAAAGAGCGCCTTCCCCTGTCCTGCAGTCTGTGCCACTACCAGTGCGTTGCGCGCCTGCTGCTCACGCAGCTCAGCCAGCCGCCGCACGGCCTCTTCGGGATTGTCTCCCATTTCAGAGATCACATGTTGTGCCGCACGATCCTCTTCAACGGCTGTCGAACGGGCATAGGCCAGCACTTCGGCTCCCGGCTTGACCCCCGCCAGCGGCAGACGCCAGCGCAAATCCGGCAGTTCCGACCAGATCTGTTCGTTCTCCGAAGCGCTGGCCGACTGACGCATGGTGTCATGCGCACGTCCGGCAGGCGTCAATACCAGACGGAAAGCTTCTTCGGGCGGTCGGCGGAAATCCCGCGCGATCGGATCGTAGCGGATCGGCAGCAGCGACCGCAACGAGGCATTCTGTATCCGGTGCGGCATGCTTTCAGGTCCCCCGATCACCACCAGCAGAGCCCCGCGCTCTTCGACACAGTAACGGATATCCTCGACCACAGCCGGAGTCAGGGTCTCCTCGTCGAGATCGCCCAGAATGATCACATCAAACTTGCGCCACTCGTCGCGCCCGACCGGCAGGTCACCCGCCTCGGCATCACCAAATTTGCGCGACGCCGAAGCTGCCGGCAGCGGGGCTGCTTCATGCCCTTCGATCACATCGGGACTCACCAGATAGTATTGCAGGTGCACCGACTTGTCGCGACCGTAGAAGAGGTTGCGCAGATAACGGAATTCCCAGCGCGGATGGTTGTCAACCAGCAGGACATTGGTACGGTCGTCGCTGATCGAAACATCCAGACTCCAGGAATTGTTTTCCTCCAGCAGCTCCCCTTCAATGGGATCCACCTCAAGACGGTAGCGACGCACACCCTGGTTCTCCGGCATGTCGGTCAACCGCACTTCGCGACGCCAGTCGTTGGAGTCGATCTCCAGCTCCTGTTCGGCAATCACTTCGTCGCCCAGCTTCAGACGCAGACGCGATTTCTGCCCTCTGGCACCTGTCGCCGCCACCGTTGCCACCACCCGCACACGGTCACCCAGAAAAACCGATTCCGGTGCCCGTGCATCGGCCAGGGCAATATCCACCGGTGGACGGGTACCGCCGATCACAATCGTCGAAACCGGCACCCTCGCCTGTCCCAAGCGCCGCGCCACCGCCTCGACACCGGCCTCGCCGGTATGTCGCCCGTCGGTCATCAGCAGCACACCTGCCAACTCCTCCGATGGCACAGCACTCATTACCTCTTCGATCGACCGGGTGATATCCGTCACGGCCCGGAAGGCAATCTGCGCACCATCGGCAGCTTCGGCTCCTTCGACGACGTTGGTTGCACCACCATCCGTCAGACCGCTTGCCACATTGTCGTATTGTGACTCAATCGCAAAAAATGCCGCCGGATCAGCTATGCGCTGCGTCTCACGCGCAAAGGTAAAGAGGTCTATGTCATATCGACTGCGTAAACGTGTCAGCAGTTCCGGACTGGTGTTTTTGCCGGCATCATCCAGGATATTCTGAGCCAGAGTAAAGCGCGGCTGACCGCTCAACTCACGAACACTCTCCTGCACTTCCGGTGCAAAACCGTCCCAGAGAACTTTATCCGCCGCCGCCGAAGCGTCCGGCAGGGTCGCCAGCAACTGATCCAGCGCATCGCTCATGGTGGCCAGCGGTGCCTGCAAGGGACGGCTATCGCTACCGGCCTCCAGCAACTGGCCGATCTTTTCAAGCGCCGGACGCAGGGCGTCACGCAACTGCCGCACAACCCGGTCGAGCTGATCCCGCTCTTCGGCATAGCGATCACCGACAGCACCTTCGAGACTGGTGTTGAGTGCCGCAATCTGGGCATCGGCCCACTCCGAAGAGTCCTTCACATAGTCAGCCAGCTCTCCGGGATTAGCCAGTTTATCAACTGCAGTCACAAGCTGGCGCCAGTTGGCCAGATTCTGGCGCAACTCCTGACAGCTTTTGTGGGAGGTTCGTAACGGACGCTGCTCCGGCTTGACCGGCCCCAGCGCCTGGGCAACATCCAGCATCTCGCCCAGCATCCATTGGGTTTCGGGCCGGTGCATCGAGGCCGATTCATCGACCAGCACCGCCACCCGGCGGCGGATCGCCCGACCACGTGTCGTTACCCAGACCGGCTGCAGCAGGATAAAAATCGTAACCCCGATCGCCAGCAAGCGCATCGGCACCAGCATCCGCGCCAGCCTCGGCCGCACCACTTCGCACTCACGTTCGTAGAGCAGCGATACACCCACGATCGAAAACCCGATTACGATTGCCGCCATCCAGAGCGACCAGTTTCCTGAAAGGAAGAGCAGCCGCGCCGCCCATTGCAGCAGACACCAGGAGGCCACCGAACCGATTGGAGCCAGGATGGCAAAACGCCTGAGCGATGAAAAAGACTCATTCCGACGCCGCAGGAGCGTATGTGCCACGACCCAGATAGTCAGTCCGGCGACAGCCATCAGCAACAGGACCAGGGTTGGCACTGTCGTGGGCAACAAGTCTGTACGTCCGATATTCTGATCCATGTTTCTTTCCGGGAACTAAGTGGCCGATGTTTCGCGCATGGCTTTGAGCTGTTGCTGGAAGGAGGTCGATTCCATGCCGCTGTCGTCCTGGAAGACAACCTCTTCCTCGACCCCCGTACGACGCTGAATCGCGATCCAGCGTGTCAGAACTATTTCGGCAATCAGGAAGAACAATGCCGCATAAGCCAGCGTACGCCAGATTTCCTTGCCGAATGTCTTGCCCACCAGCGCCTTGTGGACATCATCTTCATTGGTGGTCGTCATCAGGTCGATAAACTTGCGCAGGAAGGTCACATCATCGCCGGTCAGAGCCGTCATATCGCTCTCCTCGACCCCGGCCTTGACGCTGAAGGGAATCGTACCGTCTTCATCTGCCAGCGGCTGCAACTGATCGGCATAGGCCTCCGGCACGACAATTCGGTGCAGCCCCGGCACGAGACTGCTCGCTACCCGCAGGCTCAGACCATCGCCGGTCATCTGCATCTGGCCCGTAAAAGCCGTGTCCTTTTCCGGCACCTGAATTTCGGTCAGTTCGATCGGAGTGGCGCTGCTGCCGGTGGCACTGCGGAAGGGCGACAGTTGGCTGGCCGGAATAATCTCACGCTGCTGACGCGCACTCTGCCAGAAGAGCCTGACGTTGGCATGGCCGGTATGTTCTTCAAACTCGACCTTGATGTCGTACGCCTTGCCGGCTTCCATCGCCACTCGTCCGACCTGCTTGTTGTCGATAAATACCCGCCCACGATCGTCGGCTTCAATGATAAACTCATACTCTTCGGTGTAGCGCGGATAAATCACACCGGTCCAGCGGATGCTGAAGTGGTCCGCCGGCACTCCCCTCATCGGACTGCCGTCCTTCCAGTCGAA
>CAZMGQ010000114.1:0-5116 GCA_964565855.1 uncultured Lentisphaerales bacterium
TAAAAGGCACATCAAGCAAATAAAAAAATCTTGTCACTTTTTTGACACACACCCTTACGCTTGAAATCAAGCTGTGTCGAAGCGCGCCACACCTCAGATACGATCTCAGGGACGGGAGCCTGCTCTCCCACACAAAGCAGGCCAATTTTATCTGTATTTTGGCATTTTATATCAAAAACGGCTGTTTTTGGGCAGTTTCGGGCAGTTCTTGCCTGTCGGATGAGGCAGAACTTCTCTATTTTTTATTCCGCTGACGGTCAGGCGGAGAATTTTTCGAGCTGTTGCATGATTTCCGTCAGCAACCGCCGCACATTTTCCCTGTCCGGTGGCCCCTGCCCTCCCTCCTGCAGGGCCATCAGGTTGTACAGAGCCAGTTCCAGCGAACTTTCCACCCCCAGGCCCGCCTCCTGAATAGCCTCAATCGCATGGGGCGAAATATACGGCCGATAGCGTCGCTCACCCGTGATCTGATCGAGCGCCAGGAAGAGCTGGTTGACATTTCTGGCACCTTCCAGCAACTCTGTCAGCCGCTTGCGACAGGCACGAATCTCGGCCAGCAACCGGGGACGTTTGACAGAGAGAGCCAGCTTTTTGTCAGGATTGAAATTGCGTTTTTTGTCTTCCGGCTCAGTCCCTGGCAACACCCATTCGAGCGGCAGATATTCCGGCAACCGGATAGCCCGAGCAGTAACTTCCGCCAGCTTGCGATAGCCGATGGCCGAAGCATAGGGAATGGACTTGCCACAGTGCTCGCGCAGCCAGCCCTTGAGTCCCGCTTCACGTGCCACGACACGTCCATAACGGTTGAAAATCAGGCCTGAATCGACGTACTGTGTAACGTTCAGCAACATGGCGCCGAATTTGAGAGCCTCGATCGGCTGACGAAACTTCTGCCAGTTGTGCCACTGGTCGATGACAGTCTCTGCCATGGGACAACCCAGGAGACGATGACGCGAGGGACGGCAGTTCTTCCAGCGACGCGCCGTTTTTACCAGCTTTTCGCCACCGGAAACAGCCAGCCGCGCCGTGCCCTTGATCGCCATCAAACCCAGCCCGCCCACGAGGTCATTGATTTCACGCAGCCTCGGGTGTGCCACAAGCGGACTATTCTGATCGACCCACCCCTCTGGCTCAAAATCCCTATACCTTTTCATAATCAGCCTCCCAGCTCTTGCAGGCAACTCATCGCCGGCGATTTATCGACAAATCCACCCCACCTTGCGCGCCTTGCCCTGCACACCATCACCTCTTTCGCATCGCATTTTGCCGAAATTTGTTTTTTCAGTCAATACCATAATAAAAATTTTTATTATGGTATTAAACCAAGAAATTTTGAAAATTTAATCGTAGAGGAAGGCTGGTTGGGGGGCTGATGTCAGCGGACTTTGACGATCAGCAGGAACAGAATCGGTGTCAGGAAGGCTTGCAGCAGCACGAAGCGCATCAGTACCTGAGCGTTGCTCCAGCCGAGGTTTTTGCGGCAATGGTCGTGCAGCGGGAAGCGGACGCTGTGCAGCCAGCGTACGAGTCGCCAGGGTGCGGGAGCAGGGTCAGAGCTGGCCGTGGCTTCTGCCGCGTCAGAAGCTCTGCCCGGGGGGCTGGTATCGACGCCCAGCCGTTTGAGGCTGCGCAGGAGAGCCAGCTTGAAGAGGCCAGTGCCACCATTGAGCAGCACGATCGGTGAGACGACGAAGATCAGAAAAGGGTTGCCGCTAGTGAGCACCGCCACCCCGACCATCAGCCCCAGCGGACGCGAGCCGGCATCGCCCATCAGCAGGCTGCTGGGCTCGGCATTGTGCCAGAGGTAGCCGGCGACACCACCGGCCAGAGTGGCAGTGAGGATGGCCCAGCGGGCACCCGCAGGATCGTGCGGGACAATCAGATAGCGGGCAATCGGCTCGTGTCCGACAACGCCGTAGAGAAAAGCCGAGAGAAAAAGCAGCGACATCAGAGTCAGGGTGCCAGCCAGGCCATCGACGCCATCCGAGCAGTTGGTGGCGTTCATTGAAAACCAGAGCAGAAAGGCGGCGCCGGGGATGTAGAGGGCGGGCGGCACTGAGAACTGGGCCTTGGTAATGGGCAGCCAGATGACGCTGTCCTGCCCGACACAGATAAAGAGGGCTGTGAGGATGGCGATCACGGCATCCCAGAGGCCCTTTTTCCATTCGCTCCAGGGAACCTCAGCCCGATCATCGGCGAAGCCGGTCAGCATCGCCAGCAACAAGCAGATCATCACGCCCCACTGCTGGTTGACAAACTGCCACCAGCGGGAGGGATCGGATGCAATCTCGCCGATGATGCGAAAAACCTCGCTAACTCTGGTTGTGCGGTCAACCCCCGGCAGTGCCAGCGGGAGCACCAGCAGCAGTATGGGCAGCAGCAGAATCATGATCCATTTGCCGGCACCGGTAGCCTTGTTTTTCGACAGGTCGCCGCCCGGCACGCCAAAGCCCTTGCCACGATCATACGCCATGCGGTTGCGCAATCGGGGCAGAGCCCACCAGACGACCAGGGAAGCTGCGAGGGCTCCGAGACACATCAAAACGAGATACGACCCCAGCAGGCGGAGCGGGCCCCAGGTGCTGCTGAGGTACTTGAGCAGAAAGAGCATCGGGCTGTGGTCCTAGTTTTCGGGGATAATAACCTCGACCGGCTCGCCCTGCACTTCGCCCGGGGCAGCGGTGCGACGTTGCTGCATCATCTCTGCCTGCATGTTCTGCGTGAATTTGACGAAGGCCTTGATCTGAGCCGCACTGATCCGCGCGATACTTTGAACGGTGGTGGCTCCGGCCATGGTCAAGCCGCCGATTCCAGCTCCTTCGTCGGGCAAATCGTCGAAGCCCGGCATTTGAAAACCACCGTCCAGCAACTGGATGTTAGGCAGAAACTGCTTCATGAGTGCAAGCGGACTGTATCCCCATTTGAGAAAAGCCTCGGCATTGCTCTTCAAGTCCGGGAAGAGTTTTGCGATCCGATCGTCGAGGTGGTTGCCGTCGTCGATATTGAGCCGAGCCAGATAGTCATCCAGGGCCAGCGGTCGGCCGAAGGTTATCAGCATCAGGTCATCGGTGACGGCCATTTCTATCGTAACCTCCTCGAAGAACTTCATGGCCTGCATGATGTTATCGTCAACCTCCCCATCGGCAGCATCTTCGTTATCGCCATCTTTTTCTTCTTCATCGTTGGCCGTTTTTTTGATTTCGAAGCCGCTGACCAGGACTTCAATTCCGTTGTAAGTGCGCTTTTCGCGTTCGACAATCCTGACATCGACCATCGGGTTGAGTTGAGTCTCGTTGCTGAGATCGCGGTAGCGGTTCCAGCTTTCGAGAAATTTTTCGCCATCCGTCACGGTCATGGCTTCAAACAGGGCGACCGGCGCCTTGGGGTTGGCTCGACCGACTGACAGGACAAAGTCATCTCCCATAAAGTTCCAGGATTCAAAAGACTGCTTGATCAGCTTTTCCCAGGCCGCCACATCGATAGGCGGTGCAGCCTCATCTGCCTCCGGATTGATCTGCTCAACAAGCTCCATCTGTGTTGCAAAAACTTTTGCCAGCATGTCGGCTCCAGCTTCGCCATAAACATCTATGACGGCCTTCATGGCACCGCTACCCAGCACCAGCGGCGCATCCTCCGTCCGGGGTAGCAGCTTGCCCAATCGCTCATCGACCGGCTTCACAGCTCCGAGCAGTTTCGCAATACGGCTTTCCGGCTTGGCGGCGGCGCGTGAAAAGGCCGTGATGCCGAGTTCGTTGCATTGCAGACCGAGTTGGAGAACTTCGATCTCCTCCAGAAAAGTAATGGCCGCCTCCTGATAATGGCGCACCATATTCCGGTATATGGTATCCAGACCTTCTTCCGCAACGGCCTCGGCGGCCAGTTTGTCTTCCTGCAGCTCCTTTTTGAGTCTGGGCAGAACCGTGCCGGGCTCGAGCTGGAAGCGCAGGCTGCCGTTGACTCCGCTGATCGAAAGATATGCCGGATCATCCTTGAGCCACTCGGTAACCTTTGTTACCAGCGGCGCACTGGGCGAAACGAGAGCGTAACCCTCATGCAGCGCAAGGCTCATATTATTGAAGGAGCGAACATCGCGGTTGGCGCGAAAACGTCGCAAAAGGCCATCCTCTTCAACCTGATCGTAATTAACCTTGAGGGCCTCCAGATACTGCAACCCCTCGCCCTCGACCGGCAGTGCCAGCACAACCTCAACATTCTCGAAGCCGCCATCTCTGGTGAAAACCACCAGGCGCAACGGACGATCTTGATCGATGCCCAGCATCCCCGGGGCTCCGATGAGGTTGCCCAGAAAGAGCAGTCCCATATTGAGCATCGGGTTGCCGATATGCAGGCCGAGAGAAGTGACATCGGCTGAAAGTTGCTGATAACTGGAAATCTCAACCAGAGCCAGCGGTTCCTGCGCCAGACTGCTGAAAGTCAGAGCGCAGCAGGCCAGAAGCAAAGGCAAACGGAAAAAGCGTTTCATAACGGACTCCTTTAATAGGAAGGAAGATACGGTAAGCACAGACCGCCGCCCATGTTAGCAATCGCCAACCGAAGCGGCAAGACTGCAAATCAGAAATAAAACCGCAAACTGCGGAATTGCCGCTTTATTTTTCTGAAATATGCACTTCCCCTTGCACTGACGGCGGCAAGGGCCTGCCGCCCTCCAATAGACCCAAAAATGCGAAAGATTTTACTCTTCTATTGTGATGTCCGGGCAATTGCGGCGGCGGCACGGCGGAGGCGGTCGTTGATGGCCAGGCCGAGCCCTGTTTCGGGTACCAGTTGCGCCTGGATGAGGTCGAGCCCGGCTGCATCGAGCCGGTGCAGGGCGGCGAACAATCCGGCGGCGGCCCGGCGCAGATCTCCGTCTTCGGCAAGAACCTCGACCAGCGCATAACGTGAGGCAGACGGGGGCGGCGCCAGCCCGATCCAGCCTGTTTGCAGTCCGTCGGGCGGAGCGATTTCGGCAGATTCCCTTACCAGTTGCAGGGGAGTCCGCGGCGCATAGTGCCAGGGCAGACGACCCGGTGCCTGAGGAGCAATCCGGTCAGTACTGTCGGCGGTTTTGCGCCGGATCGGCCCGACCACCTGCTCCAGTTCCTCGAGCGGGCAT
>CAZMGQ010000114.1:5126-6902 GCA_964565855.1 uncultured Lentisphaerales bacterium
CGGAGCAGTGTGGGCTGGCCGTCGTGCCAGGTCAGAATGGTCGATTCCACACCGACCGGACAGGGACCGCCATCCAGGATGTAATCGACCGCATCTCCCAGTTGTCCGGCAACATGGGCGGCGCTAGTCGGACTGAGGTATCCGAAGGGGTTGGCGCTGGGGGCGGCCAGGGGGAGGCCGACCTTTTCCAACAACTCCAGCGCCAGCGGATGATCCGGAATACGTAGCGCGACAGTCGGCAAACCGGAGGTGACGATATCGGGGACGGCGGAGCGTTTGGGCAGGACAAGCGTCAGAGGACCCGGCCAGAAGGCGTCCATGGCAGCCCGGGCAGCGGGGGGGATATTTTCTGCAAGCTGCGTAACAGCTTCGAGGGCGGCCAGGTGGACGATCAGAGGATCGAAAGCCGGACGTCGTTTGACCTCGAAAATGCGAGCGACAGCCAGGGGGTTGAAAACATCGGCCGCCAGTCCGTAAACGGTTTCGGTCGGTATGGCAACGATGCCGCCTGCCCGCAAGAGCGCGGCTGCCCGTGCCACATCCTTTCCTGTCGCCGGCCCTTCCCCGCCAGCCTCCCGCCGCTCCGGCTGCTGCACTATTTCTCCTCCCCGGACGCTTCTTCCTCCGGCACTACGACGCCGCGCTGCTCGTCCGTTGCGCCGCGCCGTCCGCGGAGTGCCAGGGTAGTCGGCGACCATTTGGGATCGCCGACCGGTCCCCGCAGCTCCATTTCGAGAAGTTTGCTGACGGGGAAGAGAGCCACGCGCAGCACCCGGCCGACCCAGGTCTGTTGTTTGAGCAGATGAATTTTGACCGCAAAATCGAGATGATCGGTGAACCAGTAGTCACCGTGCGCACCGATGCTGAAGAGGTTGCCCTCGATTCTCAGGCGTGAGAAATGGAGACCATAATCGCCGACGGTAAAGCGGGCATTGAGGTCGTTCTGGCTGACGAGAAAATCAACCCCCGGCACGTTGCGTCCGAGAAAGTCGGTCAGTCCGATAAAGAGCGGCATGCGGAAGAGGTTGGCTTTGGCCATCTGGAGGCTCCCCTGCCCCTGCAGCGAGCGCAGGATATTGGTGCTGAGGTTGCCGCTGAGTTCGAGCGAGATATCGATTGTGCCGGGGTCATTGAGTTTCTTGCCTGATACCGCCATTAGAAACTCCTGATTGCAGCCCTTGCGCAGCTCGGCATTTGTTTCGAAGGTAAAGTTGCGGTTGTTGGTGTGGAATACGGATCCGGTCATACTCAATCCGCCACAGTAGAGGGAGGCGGTAAGGTCGGGGATCTCGTAGCTTGCGGGCCAGACGGTGAAAGAGGTCGAAACATCCGTCAGCGGCACGCGATAAGCCACCAGTTCCGGGGTTTGCACACGGCCTGTTATCTTTGTGGTTGCTTCCGACCTTTCGTAGGCGTAGAAACCGGCCGCCTCGACAGCCGTCTCGTCGCCAAACTCCCAATCGGCCAGATCTTCGCGGCTCAGGATACCGATTGTCTCAAATAGAGCCACCGGATCGATGGTTGAGTCGATCTCGAACCCCACCCCATCGCGTTCAAAGTCGAGCAGCAGCATTCCCTTGGCCCGGCCTTCCGGACGCCGCAGCAGCATGTCATCGATGCGGACCAGATCCCAGCCGTTGCTGCCGCCGGCGCTGATACGGGCGCGGGCATGATCGTAAGCCACTCCACGGTAGCTGCTGTTGGCGGCAGTCAGGCGGATGGTCAGGTCGCGCCGCTGTTGCAGGGGCTGATAGTCGAGTTCGAGACTCATTTCGG
>CAZMGQ010000115.1:0-6890 GCA_964565855.1 uncultured Lentisphaerales bacterium
GACGAATTTCGTGGTATTGTTTCCGCCCGTGAGGCTCTGATCCAGTCGTACAACCTGCCGGCGCTGGATCTCGCTGCAGTCTGTGGGCCGGACGAGTTTCACCGGTTGCTGACGGATCTGGGTATCAAATCAAGGCGACCACGGACCACGGAAAAACTCGGCATCGGGGCCGTACTCGGCAACACTGAGGTGCGTCTGCTGGATCTCACGGCGGCCTATGCCTCTCTGGGACGGGGCAGCAGCGCAAGGAAAGTGCAGTATCTGGTCCTGCCGGGAGGGACTTCCGAGACTCTGCCACCGGTGGCGGAACGGACTGTTTTATCTCCCGAAGCTGCCTGGCTGGTGCTGGAGATGCTGAGCGGGGAAGAGCGGGCCCTGGCCGAAACTGGACACCTGGCCGAGGTGCAGCGCCCCCGTATGGCCTGGAAAACAGGCACCTCCTCCGGCTTTCGCGATGCCTGGACAATTGCCGTTACATCGGCCTACACGGTGGGGGCCTGGCTGGGGCATAGCGACGGCCGACCGGACGCAAAACTTGTTGGAATAGAGGCGGCGGCACCACTGGCGTTCAATCTGGTAACTCAGCTTGCGGCGGGGAACGCAGATGTGCCCTGGTTCGCGCAACCGGAAGGGCTGCGACCTGTCGAAGTCTGTGCCACCAGCGGTGCAAGGCGTGGCAGGTTTTGTCCGCGCACTCTTACAGACTGGGAGATCGGTGGTGTTTCGCCAACTGCCCTCTGTCGGGTTCACGACAATATGGGCGGGACTACAGGAGAAAAGGGTGGCGAGGAGAACTGGCCGCCGGATATTGCGGCTTTCCGTCAGACCAGCGGTTTGTCCCGCGAGGCTGGCAAAGGCGGTCCCAGGATAATCTCACCTGCCGTGGCAGCTTCCTGGCATTGGCGACCCGATATTGCCGCAGGAGAGCAGCAGTTGCTTTTGCGGGCCGAAGGTGAGGCACCATTTTTCTGGTATCTGGACGGGGAGTTTCTGGGTCGGACGGAGCTTGGCGCCAGCCTGGCCTGGCAACTGGTTCCGGGCGACCATCGGCTCCTCTGCTCCGACAGCCGCGGCCGCACTGTGCATCAGCGCCTCCTGGTGGAGTAGCGGCACTCTTCCGCTACTGGAAGGTCAGGTATCCTTTGTCGCGCAGCGAGATGTAGCCGGGGGCGAGGATGACTTCGCTGCCCATGATAATATGGTCTAGCACGGGAATATCGATCACCTTGCCTGCGGCGATCAGTTGCTTGGTCAGCCGCACGTCTTCCGCCGAAGGAGTAGGGTCGCCCGAAGGATGGTTGTGCGCCACGATCACACTGGCGGCCGAGATACGGACCGCCTCACGAAAAACTTCGCGCGGATGTACCAACGCCGCATCGAGCGTACCGTGGGATACCTTGATGATACGGCCCTTGAGACGGTTTTTGCGGTCCAGCGGCAGCACCAGAAAGACCTCGTGGTCGAGGTCGTTGACGATCGGACGCAACAGACTGGCAACGATCGCCGGCTGCTGAATCGATGCGGATGGCGGGGCGGGCTTGGAAACCCGACGGGCGATTTCGAGTGCGGCAGACAGTTCGACAGCCTTGATGGTGCCGAGTCCCGGCAGCCCCAGCTCGATCAGCTCCTCAGGCGAGGCTTTGGCCAGTTCTCGCAGACTGCCATAGTGGTTCAGCAAACGACGTGACAACTGGATGACGTTGCAGCCCTTGACTCCGGTCCGCAGGAGAATGGCCAGCAACTGGTCATCTTGCATGGCCTCACAGCCCCGGGCGAGCAACTGTTCCCTGGGGCGCAGCTCAGTCGGCACAGCGTCACGCAATGATTCGCCCGGCGGCTTTTCATGCACCTGTTCACGTTGGAAGATTTTCGAAGCAGAGAAGTTTTTGTGCCCCATTTTGTACCCAGATCCTCTCAACTGCGGCGGCTGCCCGTGCAACGTCGGCTGCATCGGCAGGACCGCCAACCCACGAAACATTCAGTTGATGACGATACCACGTTCGCTGACGTTTGGCCAACTGTCTGGTCCGGGCGGCAATACGCTCCTTCGCCTCGGACTCTGTCATGCGGTCTTCCAGCACGGCGAGAGCTTCGGCGTAGCCGATGGCACTACTGGCGGTTTTCGACCAGGTCGGGTACTTTTCACGAAGACTCTGCGTCTCGGCCAACAGTCCGTCCTCGAACATCCGGTCGATGCGTTGTTCGATGCGGCGGTTGAGGTCCGGCGGGTCGAACCAGAGGCCGGGCATCGGGGCTGTGGCAGTGTCCGGACTCTGCCACGCTCCTGCGACGGCCTTGTGTGACCGGACAGGCGAGGGCAGGGGGTCGAGTCCTTCTTCGAGCCGCTCAAGTACCCGTATTACGCGACGCGGATTTTGTGCGTCGGACATGTGGGCCAGGATGCCGGGGGAAAGTTTTTCGGCTTCGTCCTGCAGACTCGGGAGACCTTCGACGACCAGCCGCTGGTTCCAGTATTCGCGTCGGGCCGGATCGGGTGCTCCCTCGCTGTCGAGTCCCTGAAGCAGCGCCTTGACATAGAGCCCCGTGCCACCGGTCACCAGCATTCTATGGCCGCGCTGGCGACAGTCTGCAAAGGCCTGACGGGCATGTTGCAGGAAGGTGCCGACACTGAAATCCTGATCGAGTGTCACCAGGTCGATGCCGTGATAGTGCAGCCCGGCACGATCGGTAGCTGTCGGTTTGGCCGTACCGATGTCGAGCCCCCGGTAAACCAGCATGGCATCGGCCGAGAGGATTTCGAGCCCCAACTTATGGGCCAGCTCATGAGCTACGGCAGTTTTGCCGGTGGCAGTCGGACCGACCAGAAAGTAGGCTTCAAAGTCGGACGTCATGTGCTCAGTTTTTCCGTTTTTCGAGAGCTGCAAAGAGCAGGTCGGGCGTGTATTGGGCCAGATCCGGTAGTACCAGGTCGGCTTCGGTGAAGTGTTCTGCCGGAGCACCTACCTTGGCCAGAGCTACGACGGGGATACCGGCACGTCGGGCGGCCAGAATTCCGGCCGGTGCGTCTTCGAAAACCACGCAGCGGGACGGTTCGACGTTCATGCGGCGGGCACCATCCAGGAAGCAGGTGGGGTCGGGCTTGCCGGGCGAATAGTCGGACGAACCGAGGTAGAAAGAGAGGGAATCGCCGATCTCCATATATTCGATGGCCTCGGCAATATCGCGGTTGGGTGAACCGGAGACGATTGCTGTGGGGGTGTGGCGGGCCAGTTCGCGCAGCAGGGTGATCGAGTTGGCAATGCGGCTGTCGGTCTCGTCGCGCAGGGCGAGGTAGAAGGGACGCATGGCGTCTTCCATGACATCGACACCGATAGCCAGATCCGGCCAGAGGGCGATGACGTCGCTATATATATCGTGCCAGGCCCGGCCGAAGACCCAGCGGTTAGCCTGTTCGTAGCTGCATTCTTTGCCGTGGCTCTGCAGGTATTTGGCCAGGGCGAGGGTCCAGTTTTTTTCAGAGTCAATCAGGGTACCGTCGAGATCGAAGAGATAGCCGCCGATACGGGGATCTTGGAGAAACATTTTTTTCCTTCTATGGGGTGCTTACGGTTTCAATCGAATCGGGTGCGAGCTGTGCCAGATGTGCGGCAAACTCCGGATAGGAGGCATCGACACAGGCCACATCGGAGATTGTCGAGGAAGTTTCGGCAGCCATCGCCAGCACGGCGGCAGCCATGGCAATCCGGTGATCGCCAAAGGAGTCGAAAGCAGCTCCACGGATGCTGGAACCGCCGGTGACGGAGAGCCCGTCGGGACGAGTTTCGACGGCAATGCCAGCGGCCCGCAACATGGCGGCTGTGCTCTCGATCCGGTCGGACTCCTTAACTCGCAGCTCGGCGGCATCACGCACATGGGTGGTGCCTTCGGCAAAGGCGGCGGCGACACAGAGGATGGGAATTTCGTCGATCAGGTTGGGGATCGCACTGCCGCAGATTTCTGTGGCCCGTAACTGTGAACCGATGACGGTGACATCGGCCTGTGGCTCCCAGTCGGCTTCACGCAGGGGACCGATTTCTATGGCGGCACCCATGGCACGGAGAACATCCAACAGGGCCGTGCGGCTGGGGTTGAGTCCCAGATTGCGGACAGTTACGCTGGCTCCGGGCCGGATGGCGGCCGCCACAAACCAGAAGGCGGCCGAAGAGATGTCGCCGGGGATGCTCCAGTTGCGGGCGGGGATCTTCAGAGGTTGGCCGGAGGTTCCGGTCAGGCTGATCGCGTTGCCACTGACAGTCAGGGGCAGACCCATCGCCCGCAGCAGACGTTCGGTATGGTCACGCGAAGCCACTGGCTCGATAATGCGGGTGATGCCTTCGGCCCGGAGACCGGCCAGCAGGATGCATGATTTGACCTGGGCTGAGGCAACCGGCAGACGATATTCGATGCCGGTGAGGGTACTGCCCTGGATGACAAGTGGAGCACGGCCTTCGGCACCTTCGGCCAAGATGTCGGCCCCCATGAGTGCGAGTGGGTCTAGAATGCGACGCATGGGCCGCGTGTTGAGGGAGGCGTCGCCGAAAAGTCGGGTCCGGACCGGAAAACCGGCAACCAGTCCGGTCAGAAGTCGCATGGCGGTACCGGAGTTACCCATGTCGAGGTCGGTCGTCGGTGGCTGCGGTTTACCGTCTGTGCCTTTGATTTCGACTTCTGTGCCCTTGCGGGTGATCCCGGCTCCGAGGGCCGACATTGCTGTCAGGGTGTTGAGGCAGTCAGAGCTGGTGAGAAAACTCCGGACATGTGACGTACCGTCTGCCAACGCAGCCAGCATGGCCACCCGGTGGGAAATGCTCTTGTCACCGGGTACGCTGAGAACGCCCACGGGTGGGGGCGACGGTTTGATTCTCCAGTTCATATCCTGCGCTTACCTGATGATGAAGAGGTTTCCGGCCGCCTGTGCCTCACGGGGGCGTTTGTTCTGGGAAAAGAAGTCGAAATCCGGTGGCGGTGATTGCCGGGGACGCTGGGCTGGTGAAAAAGTTGTCCGGGCCAACATGCGGGTGAACTGATTGCCGATGCGGACTGTGCGAGGCAGGGGAACCTGACTGCGGCCGGTATCGAGACCGGTGGTGTAGCCGGCGACGACACCCAGCAGCAGTGCCACCCCGACAGCCAGACCCAGAATGCCGACCCCGACATGGAGGCCGGTCGTCACCTGTCCGCGTGTTTCACGCTCAATACGCCATGAGGCCCTTTCGGCTTCCAGACGTTCACGCTCGAAGGCCAGCATTTCACGTTCGAGCTGCAATTTTTCACGCTCGAGCCGCACCTCGACCTGACTCAGCTCAGTGACGGGTGTGCGGGAGATTTTCGTATTTGTAGCAGTTTCGGATTCGGCGGACATGGCAAACTCTGGTAGTGGCGCATCATAGCACCAAACCAGTTGCAGGTCACGCAATTTGAAAAACCGAGCAGGCGCTCAGATTGTCGGCACTGTTGACGACATAGCAGCCTTGATTTGAGCCGATTTGCCGCGCTTTTCTGAACAGGCAAGAATGCCTGTTATACAATGTTAATGCCGCTCATCAGTCAGGAGACCGTCGGCAGGAGGCGCCGGCGGTTGTCAGTAATTCACGGCAAAGGCACAACCACCCGGTAGAATCGGGTAGTATGGTTTTGTGCTTCGGAATCGGACAGGGTGATGGCTCCATCTGTCAGGTTTGTCGTGATGAGACGCGTCCAATTTCCTGCCGCGAGCGAGTCGCGGGCTTCGAGTGCGACCACAGTTCCGGGGTCGCCCGTAACGACGAAAGAAAAGGACTGGCCGTTCTGGTTTATCGAAGGAGCACTTACCTGGGGTCGGGTCGGCAAATTCCAGACCGTGGTCGGAGCCAGGCTGTAAACCGGTCCCCAGCCCGTGGTGCCGGGTCGGTAGTGGACTGTTGTCGGGGTATAAACATCCTGCTCCCAATCGTCCCACTCAACGGTGAAAATCGTACCACTGTAAGCGGGAGCATCTCCCCAGAAATAGATGTCACTGATACCGCTGGGTTCGAAAGCACCCTGATTGATTCTCTGAACGCCGCTGCCAACTATGACCTTGTCCAGCGACATACAATAGGAAAACGCCTCCCAGCCGATGTTCGTAACGCTGTTGGGGATGACAAGAGGGCCTTCCAGATAAAAGTTTTCGAAAAAGGCTCTGTCCCCGATGTTTTTTACTCCGTTGAGCAAAGTCAGCGAGGTAAATTCACTTGAGCCAGTATTAACCGTAACTCCCAGTTTTGGTGAATAAAAGAAACAACATAAAGCACATATTTTAGAGTTTTAAATAAAGAGTGAAGCGAAAAAAGCCCATAATAACGGCATTTTGAGCTAAAAATGTTTTTTGAAATACTTGTTGACAGGAGCTGTGCCTTATTTTATTATTATACACCAATGGAGAATAACTATGGCCATACCAAAAGAGATCGCCCGGCACAGGCTGCCAGGCACTGAAATCAAGCGAGTCGGCAATGGATACTACATGCAAAGAGTGAAGTGCGTGTGGGTTCCTGAGGAGAAGAAACGACGCAAGATTATGACTGAATATCTCGGTGCCGTGACGGCCGAGGGACTCATTCCCAAACGTGCCCGAAAGGTACCTGTCGACATTGTGCCATACTCGCTCGAATATGGTGCCACTTGGACTGCGCAACAACTCTCTGCCGATATTCTGAAGTGCCTTAAGCAGCACTTGGGGGATGATGCAGAGTGGATATACACGGTCGCCATTCTGCGTTGTGTGCATCCCTCCGCGATGCGATATCTCAAACACAAATACACAACATCGTATCTTTCCGAGACGCTGCCCGGACAGGATTTGCGCTCGGCGAGCCTGAGCACTGCGATGAGGCACCTCGGTCTGCGCCGTGTTGCGATGGAGGCCTTCA
>CAZMGQ010000116.1:0-6847 GCA_964565855.1 uncultured Lentisphaerales bacterium
TGTTGCAACGTCAACTCGCCGAACTTCCACTACAGGACAATCTGGACATTGAGGCTCTGGCAGTACGCCTCGACGGCTATACCGGCAGCGATATTGTCGGCATTATCCACGATGCCAAACGGGCGGCTTTGCGGCGGAGTATAGTTGAAGACACGGCGCCCTTTATTACGAGTGCTGACATTCAGCAGGCCATGACCACGATTTCCTCATCGGTTACCGGTAAAATGATACGGCAATACGAAGAGTTTATCGCCAAGAGATTCGCTTGAAGCTTTGCCCTTTAATACCGTCCGATTAATTCCGGGCGGTGGCAGGCGCGTCGTCGGGTTGCGTGGTGGTGGTTGCGGGGGTGTCGGTCCAGCCTTGATGCTGGTACCAGCGGCGCAGGAAGGGGTTGTTGATCCAGGCGAGGGGTACCGGCTGGTTGTTCTGGCGCAGGGTTTCGATCTTGCTCTGCAGTTCACAGTCGGCCTCGTAACGGGCGCGCAGTGAAGGTGTCTCCTCCAGGGTACGGTCGATCTCGTCGTTGATCTGTTTTTCGATCATTTCGAGCGCCCTGTCGACTGTGACCATATCGTTCATGTAGAGATCGATGACCTCGTTCTGGATCCGGTAGGCCACCGAGTCGAGCACATAGGGGCTGAACTCGTGGGGGATGGCCTGTTCATCCATGACCTCGTAAAACACTTCGTGACAGCCCCACTCTTCGGGGCGACCGGCCGGGCGCAGATATTCCTCGGCCTGGACATAGCGGGGATTGGGCGGCAGGGCATCGGCATCGTTGACGATGTTGTTGTTGTAGTCTTCGCTGGCCAGGAAAGCCAGAAAGAGCTTGGCCAGCTCCTTGTGTTTGCCTCCGGCATAGACTCCGGTGGCACGTGTGAAGACCGGCGAACAGGGCATGGAGCCGACCGGCCATTCGGAAACCGAAAGCGACATCGGCGGACGGCCTTCCTCACGACGTTCGTCGCTGAAGACACGGAACTGGATCAGCAGATAACGGCCCCCGATGACCATGGCATAGTTGCCGCTGCCGAAGAGAGCCAGCCCCGAGCCGCCGTAGCCGGCCATGGTGGAGAAGGAGCTGCGTTCGGCGGCTGTCGGGATGATATGGTCTTCGTAGGTCCACTTGTAGCGCAGTTCGAGTGCGCGGCGGAAGGCGTCGTTGTTGATCGTGCAGCGAGTCTGGGTTTCGTTGAAAAACTCACCGCCCAGGGTACGGGCGAGGTTGTTGACCTGTACATCGATGACAAAGAAGACCCGCTGCAGCTTGCCGGGCTCGTTGGCGCGGGCGACCAGCTCCTTGCCGATCGCCTCGAACTCCTCGATAGTCCAGCGGCGGGGCGGCGGCTCCATGCCGGCTTTTTCGAACACCTCGCGATTGACCCACAGCAGGTCGCTCGTGACGTTGCAGGGGAAGACATACTGGCGGCCATCGACCGTGAGGTCCGGCTCCATGGTTTTGTAAGTCTGTGAGATGTCGAACTTCAGCCGTTGCGCGTCTTCCGTGACATCCTCCATCAGGCCCACGGCCTGGCGGAAACGCAGGCTGGCGCCGCCACTGTGGTCGATCAGATCGGCACAGACGCCCGAGACGCCCTGCACGACCACCTTTTCAGGGGCGGAGTTGACCGTATCGACACGCAGCTCGAAGTCGGGGTGTCCATTTTTGCGCAGCCAGTTGCGGAAGGTGCGGATTTGTTCCGTGCGTGCCGGGTTGGCATCGGTCACCCAGTACAGTACCGGCACACCGGCATCTGACTCCCGGCGCAGATGTTGTGTGTAGAGGGATGCCGCCACCAGGATGGTCAGCAGCACGGCAAACAAGGTTTTCATGCAGGCTTTCTGTTAGACAACTGTATTCCCGTCGGCGCCGAAAATGTGTCCCTGCCGGATGTTGACCGCCAGCTCGACAGCTTCGCGGGGCTTGAAGGTACGGTGGGCATCGACACGCGAGACAAAGGTTTCGGGCCCCACTTTGGCATAGACGTAGGTTTCTGAGCCCATTGGTTCGAGCACGTCGACCTCGGCACGCAGTCTGGGCGGGTTGGGGCTGTTTTCGGCAGTGGCGGAACCGAGATCTTCGGGCCGGATGCCGAAGGTTACTTCCTGATCGGTGAGTCCGGAAACGGTGCTTTTCCACTCCTCGGGCAGTGCCAGATCGCCGCCGCCCGGAGCCGAAAAATGGTAGCCGCCCGAATGCTGCCGGATGTGACCCTTGATGAAGTTCATGGGCGGCATGCCGATGAAGCCGGCGACAAAGCGGTTGGCGGGTGCATCGTAGAGGTTGAGCGGATCGGCCACCTGCTGGATGCGGCCCTGCTCCATGACGACAATGCGATCGCCCATCGTCATGGCTTCGGTCTGGTCGTGGGTGACGTAGATCATGGTTGCTCCGAGCTGCGAATGGAGGCGGTTGATCTCGACCCGCATCTGGACGCGCATTTTGGCATCGAGGTTCGAAAGGGGTTCGTCGAACAGGAAGACCTTGGGCTTGCGGACGATGGCGCGACCGACGGCCACCCGCTGACGCTGGCCGCCCGAGAGCTGCTTGGGCCGGCGTTCGAGCAACTCTTCGATGCTCAGGATTTCCGCCGCCTCGTGCACACGTTTGACGATCTCAGCCTTGGGCATCCGCCGCAGCTTGAGACCGAAGGCCATGTTGTCGAACACGGTCATGTGGGGGTAAAGGGCATAGTTCTGGAAGACCATGGCAATGTCGCGATCTTTCGGGGCGACGTCGTTGACAACGCGTCCGTCGATCGAAACGGTGCCGGCCGAAATCTCCTCCAGCCCGGCCACCATCCGCAGAGTGGTGGATTTGCCGCAACCGGACGGACCTACAAGAACGATAAACTCTTTGTCTGCAATTTCCAGGTTAAAGTCATCGACGGCTTTGAAACCGTCTTCAAAAACTTTATCAACCTGCTTCAGGACAACATCAGCCATGATTATTCCTCTAGTCCGGGTAACACCGGATCAATCTGCTTCGTTCAGCTCTTTTTTAAAATTATGCCAGGTTTCCCAGGCCAGTTTCTGCGCTTCCTGCGCTTCTTCCTGCGTCAACTCGGTTCCGTCCGCGAGGGTGCGGAACTTTGTGCCTTCGGGACTCTCGTCGAACAGTGTCGCATAGATTACACAGGCTGCGAGGTAGGAGCCGAAGGGGCTCTGGTGTGAGCCGGTTTTGTTGAGAGCATACTTTTTATCGGTCTCGTTGTCGAGCAGTGCGAGGGAGGGGTTCTGGCGGCGGAAGGCCTGGAAGGCGGTTGCCACCGGAGCGCAGCGCAGCTTGTGTTTGCGTGCCTGTTCGATGTACATCCCGGTCAGCTCGGCCACACGTTTGCTCTCCTGGTCCCTGGTTCGAGCGAAGGCGGTATAGAGGACCAATTCGGCCTTGCCGTCGCGGGCGAGACCGACGAGAGCCTCGATCGCACGATCCATCTTCTCCGGCCCGCCGGCCTTGAAGAGGCCGTTGTAGCCATCCTGTGCGATCACACAGTCGTACCTGCCCTTGACAATCTTGTCGCGGAGGCTGACGCCTTTGATGTCGTTATGCAGGTGCCAGTCCAGCAGTGCGCCACCCTTGATGCGTGTGTCGATCTGGAGTCTTTTGCCCTTGCCCTTTGCGATACCGGTCAACTCCTGCTGCACCTTGTAGGTATAGGTCAGGCTGTTGCCGACCATCAGGATCCGGCGCGGCTCCTTGCCCCCGGCGACAGTGGTCAGAGCCCCGAGGGCGGCGACCGAACAGACAAAAAAGCGACGAAAATTCATGTCTATAGAAGGTGCCACAGCACCCATGCTAAAACAAGGTAAAAGTTCCGCAGTTTTGGTCTTTGCGGTGGGTGGGGCAGGGTGTATACTCTGCCACATGAGTGATCGACGTATGGAAACAGTATTGGTGACGGGTGCGGCGGGGTTTATCGGCTCGCACGTGGTGGAGCAGTTGCTGCAGCGTGGCTCGCGGGTATTGGCGTTGGACAACCTCAGTACCGGCTCGCTCGAAAACCTGGCCCCCTGGGTCGGCCGGATCGAGTTTCTGCGTGGCAGTGTGGCCGATGAGGCGACCATCCGCGACCTTGTGAGCCGCTCCGATTCGGTGGTCCACCTGGCGGCGAGTGTCGGCAACCGGGTTGTCTCGCGCAAGCCGCTCGAAGCGATCGAAAACAACCTGCGCGGCACCAGCGCATTGCTCGAAGCCTGTGCCAGATACATGCGGCCGATCCTGATCGCCTCCTCTTCCGAGGTTTACGGACGCTGTCCGCACCTGCCTTTCACGGAAGATGCCGATCTGGTGCTGGGCAAGTCAACCTCGCCGCGCTGGCTCTATGCCGTATCCAAGCTGGCGAATGAGTTTGAGGCCATGGCCTATGCCCGCCAGTCGGGCCTGCCGGTGGTGGTGACACGCTTCTTCAACATCGCCGGTCCGCGCCAGTCGGGCCGCTTCGGCATGGTGCTGCCGCGTTTTGTACGTCAGGCGTTGCTGGGCGAGCCGATTACGGTTTATGGCGATGGCAGCCAGAGCCGCTGTTACTGCCATGTGGAAACTCTGGCCAACGCCGTGCTCGACCTGCTCCAGACACCGGCCGCCTACGGCGAAATTGTCAACCTCGGCAGCGAGGTGCCGATTACGGTGCTGGAACTGGCCGAGAGGGTCAAAGCCCGTACGGGGAGCGAGTCGAAAATCACGCTGCAGCCCTTTGCCGAGGTATATGGCAAGGATTACGACGACATGGTGCGCCGTCAGCCGGATACGGCCAAAGCCCGCAGGCTGATCGGGTTTGACCCCACCAGGTCGCTCGACGCCATTATCGACGACGTGAGCGACTGGATGCGGCAGAACTGGAGCCGCATCAAAGACGAGCACGATTACTGAGGCTTATTCCACATAGCCGGCGGGGGGCGGCAGAATGCGCTCGATCATGGTGGCTTCATCGGAGGCGGCCAGTTCCGCCCTTGCCGCCCGGGCGGCCTGTGTGTGCCTGACACCCAGGCGAACCACCGCCACTCCCAGCCAGACCAGCAGCAGGACTGCCACAACCGGCAGGCCCACGCGGGTCACGCGCGACCAGTTGACCCGGGCCAGAGGCTGTACCAGCCGTCCCATACGTTCGCGGGAGAAGAGGCGGGCCAGGCTCCGATAGATCCAGGCAAAGCCACGACCGACAGCCGCAAATCCGGCCGCCAGCAAACCGAACAGCCACCCCAGCCAGGTGGCGATCAGTCGGCCGATGCCCGGTCGGAAGGGACGCCCCTCAAATCTCTGTGAGGCGCTTTCGATCAGGTTGGGCAGGGGCGTCCGCTGTGCGGCCTGCGCGGACTCGCCGGTGGCATCGGCTGTCGGGGGCCTCTTGTGCGGTTTTGCTGCCGGCGCTGCCGAGGGGGCGGCCAGTTCGACGGGAATTTCGGGCAGCGTGGTTTTCGGGGCTGCAGCGGGAGCAGGCGCGGGTGCGGTTGTGCCAGCGGCGGGCGGCTGTTCGGGTTCGGGGAGGGGCTCGCCGAAGAGGTCGGAGGCCGGTTTGACCGGTGCCGAACTGACCGGCAGCGGGGAGGGTGTGGCGGGTCGGGCCGGACGACTCGGGCGGGGTTCGGCCGCTGCGGCATCGCGCGTCACCCTGGTGTCGGATGGAGTTTCGACAGATTCACCACCCTGGGGGACGACACGTTCGATGCTTGCGCCCGGCGTGCCGCCAAAACGTTCCAGCGCTACGCGCGGTGGTGGCTGGCGGCGGCCCTGTTCGGCATACAGCCGGTCAAACTCGGCCAGCAGGGGAGCCGGGTCGAGTTCGAGCAGCCCGGCATAGAGCTTGATAAATCCGCGGCCGTAGATCGGAGCGGCGATCCGGTGAAAGTCCTCTTCCTCCAGTTCGCGCACCATCTGGACCATCATCTTTGTGGCGTCGGCGACCTGATGTTCCGTGAGCCCGCGCCGTTCGCGCTCGGCCCGCAATATTGCTCCCAAAGCCATCTTTGTCCACTCCGCTGAAATTGTAATTGCCTGCGCCGGACTCACAGCCCGTGCAGTTCTGCCTATATTCGTAAATTGCAGCCCTGAACGCAACTAAAAAACCGGAAAAGGGCTTTTTTTGCCTATGCCGGAGTCGATAGTTTGAGGCCGATAATGCCCAGCACAATCAGTCCGAGGCTGATGAGATGTCCGGTGTTGGCAGGCTCGCCGAAGAGGATGATGCCGAGGGTGGCCGTGCCGATGATCCCGATCCCGACCCAGACAGCGTAGGCCGTGCCGGCCGGGAGGGATTTCATGGCCAGTCCCAGCAGCCCCATGCTGATGACGATCGCCGCAATCGTTGCGAGCGAAGGCCAGAAACGGGTGAAACCGGCGGTGTACTTGAGCCCCACAGCCCAGCCAACTTCAAACAAACCTGCAATAACCAAAATAAACCAGTTCATGGTTGCCTTGTGAACGTGGGGTCGTCCCCGTCGAAAGGAAGGGGCCGGGTCGTCCTCGGGCCCCTGGACTGTTTTTGAAACAGTGAAAGAGGGTGGAGTATAGAGCAACTAGCGCACCGCTGCCACTCCGAGGTGGCGGAGGGGTGGCCTTTTTCTCTTTTTTCAACTTTTTATTAATTACCGCTTGATATAGTAGTAATTTGGTGCTATATAGTTTGGCCGTCGTGCGGCGCGAAGGCTGCAGGCATGTTTTACGAGGTGATCCGATGGCTTTTAATCTGACACGCAAAACCGACTATGCGCTGGTGACTCTGGCAGTGCTGGCTGTGGAAGCAGCCGGTGCGGGCGGGGTGCTGAGTGCGCGTCGTATTTCGGAAGAGCACAGTCTGCCGCTGCCGTTGCTGATGAACCTGCTGAAGGATCTCAACCGCGCCGG
>CAZMGQ010000117.1:0-6841 GCA_964565855.1 uncultured Lentisphaerales bacterium
CGGAATGTCAGCCGCCTTCTTTTCTGTTAGCCTCTATCTCGCAGTGGGAAGGGCCCAGTTGTAACAGACCCCCGGTGGGGCCGCAACCGTATGACCGGAGTCATGGGGCTCGAAAACTGCCGGTGCCGTACTTGGCAAAGGCGGCAGAAAGGACAACTGTGAAGACCTTCACAATACGTTTTTACAGCCTGCTTGCAGGGCTGATATCAGTCGTAATGCTGGCTGGCCAGACTACCACGGCGGCAACTCTGACTGTCGGACCGGAAGGTCAGTACTCTACGATCCAGGCCGCCGTTAATGCTGCCGAAGCTGGCGATACGATTGAGGTTGCGCTCGGCGAATATTGTGAGAATGTGGTGATAGATCGTGGCGTGAATATTATCGGGCATCGGAGCGGTTGGTATCGCCCCTATGTTATCGGTATGTTTACTGTTACTGACACTTCCGATGTCTCAAAAACCTTTAAAAACATCGACTTTTATTTTAATGAAGAAGACATCAACAGTCTCAAGCTGATAGCTGTACAGAACCTGACGGTTGAGAGCTGCAATTTCGATGGTGATACGCGCTACAATGATGATGCTGAAATACAGGTAGTGGCAGTACAGTTGAATTCCAAAAGAATCGATGGCGTCAACACCCATTGCAAAGGTATCAGGTTTCTAGATTGTGGGTTCTGGGATGGTCATAATGTTACGATCCAGGGAAATATTGATGACCTGCTGGTGGAGAATTGCTCCATAACCGGCAACAAGAGCGGAATTAATATACAGAACTCATATGGCGCCGGCTTGACTGTCAGGAACACGCTTATACAAGTGTTTGCAAATGCTCCGGACGTTAATGCCTACTGTATTCGCTTTGGCAGTTCAAGTGGTACAGCGGTTAATATGAGTATTGAAGGTGGCACCTTTATCGTTGATAAAGGAGGTTTCACCCCTGATGAAGGTAAAATTATGCAGGCAATCGTGCTGCGCAGCCAGGCCAGTGGTACACTTTCGATGACTGGTGCAAGTGTCAATGGTGAAATCGGCAATCTGACATCTGCGGCATTTGCGATTGAGGATTGTGAGTTTAGCCTGGTGATTGTTGACAAGGCTTTCAATGAGAGCACTCCAGGCTTTGGAGAGTATCTTTCTAACACGATCCAGGGTGGAGTAGATCTTGTGGCGGAGGGCGGCACCGTTGAAGTGGCTGCCGGCACGTATGAAGAAAACGTTGCAATCAGCAGCCCGGCCAGCATCGTTGCGCGTGACGTTCAAAATAAACCTTTGGTAGTGGGCATGTTTACCCTTACAGAGACCTCTGCAACCAGTAAGGTTATCAAGAACATCAACTTCAAGGTTAACGCAAGCGACAAGAATAATCTGCTTCTCGCTGCGGTGAAGAATCTGACGGTAGAGAGCTGTGACTTTGATGGTGCCAATCGTTTCATGGACACTCCCGAGGTCGTTGCCGTACAGTTGAACAAGGCAAGAATCGACAACGTTGACCACTACTGCGAAAACATTGTGTTCAATGATTGTGCCTTCCACGATGGTTACTACGTCACTATCCAGGGAAGGACTCAGGACCTGACAGTCAAAGACAGCTCCATCGCCAATTGCAAGAGCGGCATAAACATGCAGTATTCGTATGGAGACGGGGTAACCGTAAAGAATACCGACATAAGCGTGGTGGCTCAAGGTGCTGAAAACGATACCTACGCAATTCGCTTCGGCAGTGCTGGAGGCATAGCGCAGAACCTGAGTATCGAGGGGGGCACTTTTGCGGTTGATAACAATGGCCTGACCCCGGTTCCAAACGCCAAAGGTGACAAAACATATTTTGCTGCCCTGATATTGCGACAGGCTGCAAGTGGCTCATTAAACATGTGTGGCACAACCTTTAATGGTGAAATTGCCAACTTCTCATCAACTCGTATAAATGCCACTGCCTGTAACTTTGGTGTGGTGGTTGTCGACGATAAGTTCTACCAGTCACCCCCGGTTGACAACAACATCTACGCTTTCTGGAGACTTCAGGATGGTGTGAATGCTGTGGCGGAGGGTGGGACGGTTCTGGCGGCAGCAGGTACCTACACTGAGGATGATGGGTGTGTGGTTGATAAACAGGTTACAGTCAAGGGTGCCAACGCCGGTATTCCGGCCGGGTCAACTGCAGGTGTGCGTGATGATGCTGAGTCACTGGTGGACGGTGGTTTCTGGATTACCGGTGACGGTGCTCTGATCGACGGATTCAAGATTATTTGGGGATATACTCGCGAAGGAATTGAAAACCATATCTTTGTTGATGCGAACAATGTGACTATTGCCAACAATATTGTCGTCTGCAAAGATGCTCATAACAGCTCCCAATACCCGCATCGCCAAGCCAATGGGATCGAAAACAGGGCAGGATCCGGCAATTATCTGACAATAGAAAACAACAAGATTTTTGGACTGTTTGAAGGAGGCAGCAACATTGATGCACAAAGAGCTATCAGGCTCAACGCGGCTGAAGGTGTAACCATCAGAGGCAATGATATCCACAATAACTATTGGGGTGTCTCCAGTTATGAACAGATGAATCTTACCCTGGCCCGCAACCTGATAAGGGACAATCGTATCGGTTGTTCGACCGAAGAAATTGTGTCCAATATTGTGGTGAATGAGAACTGGTTCTGTAATAACAGCAATCGGGCTTTTCAAAATGATGACCAACAGCAGCCCTCCAAAACGGTGGACATTACCCGTAACTACTGGGGACATGAAACCGGCCCTGCCATGACCTATAGTAATCCGGATGGAGAAGGCGGCAAGATTGGCGGCAACGTTTACTTCTCTCCGTTTTATGCTGATGAGGAGCTTACCAGCCTGGTATACGCTGCTGGTGTTCCCGCGTGGATCACTGGTGATCTGGTCGTCGGAGCAGGAGAGGAAGTGGTACTGGAATCCAGTCCGCTCTATTTAGGTGACCCTGAGGCTGGCAAGGCGACTGTCAGCGTCAATAAGGGTGGTCGTCTGGTTATAGCCAACCGGATGATATTGGATAATCTCTCATCGATTGAGGTGGTTGAAGGCGAGCTTGTACTCGGCGCAACTGCCGGCAGGCACACCATTAATGGCACTTTTACTATCTACAACAGCTTCGGCTCGATCTATATCGCGGCTGATACAGAATTCAGCGGCGATACGCTGGCTCTGATCTCCGACATCCATGTTGCGGATGGAGTTGAACTGACCGTCAGCGGCTCCCTGACCTGGGATGGCTGTACAGTTGACTGTGCCGATGAAGCCGGCCCAATTGAAGGCGGCTCCTTCAGCATCGCCGTCACGGAGACAGGCGAGTTCACGATGGTGCGGACAGAGCTGAGCGATGCCGAAATATCGCTGGCTGGCAACGGAGCTGAAATCTTCAACAACCTGCTCAGCAACGTCGCGATCACAGTGCTCGAAGATGCCGCAAACAACCGCATCTTCCATAACATCTTTGCCGCTGCTGTTACTCTCAACGACAACGGCACGGACACCATAACCGAGGTGGACGGCTGGGGCAATGTGGCCTCCGCAAATGAGGTGAAGAACATCATGGCAGCCGAACTGCAGGAGCTGGACGGGCGTACTCTGGAAGAGGGCAACCTCTATATCCAGCCGGGGGACGCTGTCACGGTCAACCTCGATGCCGGTGCCTTGAGCCGCAAGGTCTCCAGCACGGTGGCAATGCTGGGCTTCAATACTGACTTCTTCGATGCTGATAACAGCTCGTTGAGCGGAGTCGCACCCTGGGAGTACGGACTGCACAACCTCTTCGATGCCGATGGAGTTTTCGGCAAGATCAATACAGCCCTCGGGCTCTCGATCGACTTCCCGGATCCGGTCGGAACTGATGAGGATGGCACAGCCGCCGAAATTACCCTCCAGACCTGGGACTTCCTCGAAGATGGCATGACACGCTTCTACTTCCGCACCTGGCAGGAAGGCGATGCCCCGCGCGCCACAATTCGTTTCTCCGGGTTCGACTTCGAGACGGGGAACGACGTTATCCTGACACCCTTTACAGTCAACAGCGGCTACATCGTGGTCGATGGCACTGCGCCTGAAGTCGCCGACTTCAGTGCCACACAGGTGCAGGATGCAACCGATGTGGATATCTTCACCGAGACAGCCACTGTACATCAGGGTGAAATCACCTTTACGGTGCTGGCACAGGATAATCTTGCCGGTATCGTTGATACGGCTGTCGTGCTGACGATTCTCCATAGTGACGGTGAAACTGAACTCGCTGCCTCGTTCGTTTCGGCAGTGCCCGCCGAGGACGGCTGGACAACCTACACCTTTACCGCCACGATCGGAACAGAGACACCCAACGGTCTCTACAATGCAACCGTGCAGGTCTTCGACCGCTCAGGCAACCCCAGCGAAACGCTTGAGGGCTCATTCGTGGTACAGAAGAACCAGGCCGAGATCACGGTGGAGCTGCAAGGCGTGGCGGTCGAGTCGCTGATCCGCGAAGTAGCCTTCACAGCCACCTTTGCCGATGGAAGCGCTCCCATGGTCTGGGTACGGGAACTCACCTTCTCCGCCGGTATCGGATCAACCACGATCCTCGAAATACCCGACGGTGTGGTAACCTTCAGTGCCAAGACCGTCCATACCCTCAGCCGCAAGCTGTATCCGGTACAGGAGGATGGCCAGTTCATAGCCGACTTCACTGACGACAAGATGCTGCTCGGCGGCGACCTCAATGGTGACGATGTGGTGGATGACCTCGACTTCAACCGCCTGCGTTACTACTGGTACACCGAAAGTGACGTTGCCGATATCACCGGCGACGGTGAGGTGGGCACGGGCGATCTGAATGTGCTCAAGGCCAACTTCTACAAGGTTGGCGATTCGCTGTAAAGTTCGTCACAATTAAGCCTCCGGTCAGATTCAGCTCGACCGGAGGCAAATAAAGTTGATTCTATGCACAATATAAACCGGGCAGTCTGGGTAAGTGTTGTTGCCTGTGCAGTCTTGGTGGCTGCTTCCGGAACCGCAAAGACGGTTTTGGAAACACCACCCTGGGCGCGGGTAGTCAGCCATACATACAGATTTGCTACTGACAGTACAACGCCGGAGGCGGATGAGAGTCTCAACGCCTTTGGAACACCAACTGCCCGGATTAATCTCGGTCCATACTATAATGGCTGGCAAAATCCTGACCCCACGCTGCCGATTCCACAAACTTCCGGCAAGCCCGGCAGCGGCGCATGGGATCTGGGGGCTGGTCCCACAGGCGAAATCAGAATTGCGGTGCCTGTCGGAGACCGGGCCTTGGCCGAAGATTTTACAGCTTACCGGGTACGGCTGAGTGTCACAGTTACAGCCTATGGCAAAATGGTAGCCATGCCGGGGCTTGAGGTGCCGCAACACGCCTTGAATTGCCTGAGCTACGAAATCAAACATGCTTTCGACGACCCCCTGCTGGGAGCCTGGTCAAATTGTGTCTGGAATGCTAGCCTGAGCGGTGTTATGACGAACGAAATCACACTCGTAATCACTGCTGACCAGCACTGGGGATCGATCATCGACGAGGTCGAAATCTTTGCCCTGGCTGAGGAAGTCGACAGGCTTTACACCGCCATGGGGGTACCGGTCGAGTGGTACCAGCAACACGGGCTTGAGCAGGAAGAAGGACAGAATTGGAACGACTTGGATTTCGGGGATGCAGATGACGACGGTGCCCTGAACTGGCAGGAGTATTATGCCGGCACAGACCCCACCAATGCACAATCACGCTTGAGGATTACAAAAATTGAGGCGGCTTCACCGCTTGAACCGGCCAGGCTGGAGTGGTTGGGCGGCAACACCGGCTCACAAGCCCCATATATCATCGAAAGTGCCACTGATCTTTGGGAGCCAGAGTGGGAGCCGGTCGGGACGCAGGAGCGTGGTGAAACTTCAATCCACGTCTGGGAAGGAACAGATATGATCTATCAGCCTTTCCGCGTTTTCAGGATAAAAGCTCCTAACGACATCGACTGCCCGAATTAAGAGACATAGAGGAATGACTTCACTATATAGTTGGTTCACTAGCTGGGTCACAGCACTGATTTTTATCGCCCTGCAAGCTGGTGCATACCAGCCAATGACACCCCCAGCCTGGTCAGATGATCCGGATACTGTCAAGTTGCTCTACTTCTTCCCGGATAACAACCAGATCCTGACACCTGATCAAAGTACAGCGCCTTTCGGGGATCCATCGGCTTCTGTTACGCTGGGGAGTGCCAGTGACGGCTGGCAGGATCCTGACGATCCAGTCTCAAGTTCGGGCGGCGATCCCGATAACGGGGCCTGGGATCTGGGGGCCGGCCCGGAAGGAGCCATACGCATTACACTGGCAGTGGGCGATCAGGCTGACAGCGGTAGTTTTGAATCGTACAGCATAAAAATCAAGATCAACGCCGTCTGTTATCAGCTCATAACACAGTTGCCATCTCTGGCAGCGGAAGGATATCAGTTGAGCAATCTGGTCACAACAGATTCTGTTGCCTTTCCTGACCCTTTCATGGGCACCTGGAAGAATCGCACCTGGACTGCGGAAATTGCGGATGTCAGAGAGGATACAATTACACTGATCATAGAGGCTGATTCCGACGGCTCCCTGATTGACGCGATTGAGCTCTATGCGCTGGCAGAGGTGCAAAACACACCGGCCACCACCCGCGGCACTCCACTTTCGTGGTTCGCAAAGTTCAACCTCGAGCCGAAAGCCGGAGTGGATTGGGATGATCTCGATCTTCTCGACAGTGACGGTGACGGTGTCGCGAACTGGGAGGAATACATCGGAGGTACCGACCCTACCGAAGCCTCATCAT
>CAZMGQ010000118.1:0-3055 GCA_964565855.1 uncultured Lentisphaerales bacterium
ACGGAGCCCTGCGGTCCCAGTCAGGCAGCACGCTCCCAGGGCTGGCGCCGGGAGCCTGTTTGTGGCAAAATGCTGGCTGTCGTGAATAGATCGGCATTGCGGAACGTCCAACTAATGACGGAACAGGAGACCAGATTGCTGGCAGCGGCCCAGAATGGCGACATGCAGGCTTTTGCACAGCTCTTCGAGCCCTTGCGGCCAACCCTGGTGAGGGTGGCGGCAAGCGTCGTGGGTGAATCGGATGCCGAGGATGTTGTGATGACGTCGCTGCTGAAAGTCTGGCGGGCTCTGCCCGGCTTCAAGCGTGAGGCGGCGCTGCGGACCTGGATTATCAGGATCGTCCGCAACAGTGCGCTCGATGCTGTCCGCAGCCGGAGCCGGCGTCGCGAAGTTCCGCTCGAACAGGAGGATGATTCGGAACAGTCGCAGACCACTGACCTGCCCGATCCGCGGGCCGTACAGCCAGGAGAGGCACTGGCAGCCAGTGAGGTACAGGCCGGGGTGCGGCAGGCACTGGAGCAGATGCAGGAGATTCACAGACAGGTGCTGGAGTTGCGCTACATGGATGATTTGAGCTACAGCGAAATTGCGGCAGCACTGGGTATCTCGATCGGCACGGTGATGTCGCGATTGTTCTACGGCAAGCGCAAGCTTGCTGAAATTCTGGCGCCGGGGCGTCGGGCAGAAGGGAAAGAGGCGTGAAATGAAAGACATCGGTCAACTATTGCGTGAGGCAGCCCGGGAGGGTGGCCGGCCGCTGCGTCCGGCCGACGACTTCTGGCGGGACTTCCGCCGGCAGGCGGCAAATGTGCCGCAGTCTGCTGAGGTGCCGGTAAAAATCGGCCTTTCACGTCGCAAAAAAATCTGGCTCGGCCTAGCCGGTCCGGCCGTGGCGATAGCCGCAACGCTGGTAGCTGTTTTCTGGAGTGGTGCAGGACACCATGCAACTCACGATGCGGTACAGTCGTACCAGGTCGGGGAGGATGTTGTGCACGGTGGTGTGATGATTTTGAATGATGAGCCGAGTCGGGCGACAATTCTCTGGATTGCCGATCTGGCTGATAACGTTTAACAGGCGGAAATTTGAAGGGCGGGGGCAACTCCGCAGGAAGGAACGAAAAAATGAAAAAGTTACGGCTGGCTTTGGCAGCGTTGCTGGTGACCGTCATGGCACTGGGAGCTGCGGCTGGCACGCAGCTTTCGATCAGGCTGGTGGAGGCATCTCAGAAGGGCGGCAGCTCCTCGCCGGAACTGGCAGATGTGACGGCCATACTCTCGCGCAATCTGCCTTTTGCCAACTTCACGCTCCAGGGGCGCCGCAAAATCAGCCTGCCGGCGGAAGGGACGGTCGTCAATATCGGCGGCTACAGCCTGACCTGCAATGGCAGTCAGCGGGATCTGCAACTGGCGATCCGGCGTGGCAACCGGGTGCTGGTTTCGACTATTTTGCGCCTGACAGACGGTACACCGGTCATCGTCGGGGGCTTTTCCAGCGCCAACGGTAAACAGATATTTGTACTGGTGGCACAATAGTCCCGACCGCGAAAGGAAGTGCCGGTGTCCCTGAATAATTTACAAAAACAACCGGGTTCTGGCGTACGTCCGGGCCTATGGCGGCAGCTTTTGTCCGCTATGCTGGCCATCGTGCTCTGCTTTGCGGCTGCAACATTTGCGGAGACGGAGGCAGAGGAAAATGCCGCACCGGCACCTGCGTCGGCAGAGCAGACCAGAGGCGAAAAACCGGTGCCGCCAGACTCGGCTTACGAGGAGATGGCGGTTCTGACCGAGGCGCTGATGCTCGTCCGCCGCCATTATGTGGAAGAGCTGACCTATCAGGAGATTCTGCACGGTGCCATCAACGGAATGCTGCAATCGCTCGATCCCCACAGCTATTATATGGATAAAAAGGGGTTTACCGACTTCAAAGCCGATGCGCATGGGCGTTTCTGCGGGGTGGGGCTCGAAATCGGGCAGCGTGAAGGCATGTTGACGGTAGTGGCACCGATCGACGACAGTCCGGCTTTCCGCGCCGGGATCGTGGCCGGCGATCGTATTCTGAAAATCGACAACGCTGAGACGCACGGCATGTCGATCCCCGAGGTGGCGGACCGTCTGCGCGGTGAATGTGGCGAAGCTGTGGCACTGACTCTCAGCCGGGCCGGACGCGGGGCTTTCGATGTTTCACTCGTGCGGGAAGAGGTAGTGGTTTCGAGTGTGCGGAATGTCCGTATGGCAAAGTTTCCCATCGGCTATCTGCGACTGACGAAATTTGACGAACAGACCATGCCGACCTTTCGCGAAAAGATTGACCAGTTGATCTTTGAGGGGATGCAGGCTCTGGTGGTTGACCTGCGCAGCAATCCGGGTGGTCTGCTCGATGTGGCAGTTGATGTTGCCGGTACCTTCCTCAAACGGGGTCAATTGGCAGTCTCGATCAAAGGCCGGGCTGGCGAAGGTCGCGACCAGAAGCTTAAAACCGGTGATCGCCAGCCGCTTCTGAAACTGCCGCTGGCGATCCTGCTCGACGAAGGCAGTGCCTCGGCGGCCGAAGTCGTCGCCGGTGCCCTGCGCGACCATCGGCGTGCCGTGCTGATCGGCGAACGGACCTTCGGCAAGGCTTCGGTACAGACGGTGGTGCCGCTCAAATCTGAGTCCACCAGTGCCGTACGCCTGACTACCGCTTACTACTATACGCCCGACGGACATCTGATCCACGGACGCGGCATCATGCCCGACATCCGGGTGACAACATCGCCCGAGGAACGGGGCCGCTTGCAGCGTCGCCGTTTTGGGAGTGCGCCCGAGGTGCCCGAAGGTGCCACAGACGCCCAGCGCAAACATGCCGAACTGACCGACGATACGGCATTGCAGCGGGCACTGGATGTTCTGACCGCGTTGCTGGCGGTGGGCGAAAAATAAAATGGCGGCGGCTGTTCCCAGCATTATTCTAGGTATCGAAACCTCGTGCGATGACACCTCGGCCGCGGTCGTGCGGGGCGGGCGCGAAGTGCTGTCCAGCGTTGTCTCCTCGCAGATCCAAAGTCACCGGCCTCAT
>CAZMGQ010000118.1:3065-6836 GCA_964565855.1 uncultured Lentisphaerales bacterium
GGTGCCGGAAATCGCCTCACGCGCCCACATCGAGCTGCTGCCCGGCGTGATCGGACAGGCATTGCAGGAGGCCGGTATCGGCTGGAATCAGATCGATGCCGTCGCCGCCACCCGCGGGCCCGGTCTGTCCTGTTCGCTGTTGGTCGGCTGGTCGGCCGCCAAGGGCATCGCCCGGCATCAGCATCTGCCGCTCTGTGCCGTCAACCATGTCGAAGGCCATATTTACTCCGTTTTTCTGAACCCGGCTGCCCCGGACCCGCAGGATGTTTTTCCGCTGGTGGCACTGGTTGTTTCGGGCGGACACACGAGTCTGTTCGAGCTGCCGGCAGCGGGAGAGTACCGGCTACTGGGACGGACGATTGACGATGCAGCCGGCGAAGCACTCGACAAGGGAGCCAAGCTGCTGGGGTTGCCTTACCCCGGCGGCCCCGTGATCGACCGTCTTTCGCAACAGGTGGCGCTGCCCGCCGCGCCGGTGTTTCCCACCGGACGTGTAACTGAGCGTTCAGCAGGAATCGGACGTTTGCAACCGGAGCTGTGTTTCAGCTTCAGCGGCCTCAAAACATCGCTGCGTCAACATCTGCTGCTACGGGAAGAGCCCCCCGGGGGCGATGAAGTGGCGCAGATTGCCGCCGCCTATCAGGAGGCCGTTGTAAAGGCACTCGTGGCACGTTGCGAGCGGGCGTTGGCCACAGGTGTGCGGACGCTGGCAGTCGGTGGCGGGGTCTCGCTGAATACGCGCCTGCGTGCCTGTCTGGTCGAACTCTGTGCGGCTAACGGCGCACAGTTGCTGCTGGCTCCACCACGGTACTGTGGCGACAATGCCGCCATGATTGCCGGAGTGGCCGGCATGGGGCTCGGCATCTGGAACGAGGCCGCTTTCGCCTTGGATGTTACTCCGACCTGGCCGGTGGGGGTCTGAATCAGGGTCGGATCAGGCGGTAGTGGGAGCGGTTGTACTCGAAGCCGAAAGTGCGTTCGAGTCGCAGCATCCAACGGTGCCGCCAGTCGCGGTAAGTCGGGCGGTAGTCGGGATCCGGCTCGAAGAGTCCGTCGGAGGGAGGCAGCCAGGACTGAACCGTGGCCGGATGTGAGCCGTTGTAGTGCTGCAGAAAACTCCGGTCGATGCGTCCAATCGCGATATTGCGCGGTTTGGCAGTCGCTCCGAAGTAAGTTTCGATAGCCTGGGCCTTGTCGGCCATCTGTTCTTCGCTGCGGACCCAGCCATAATGAAAAACGCGGGCATCGCAGCGGACGGCGCGAGGATAACGTCCGCGACGTGGCGTATCCAGCACGGTGAAAAAGAGACCCTTGGGGCCCCAGGCGGGAATGGTGTTGCGAATCACCCGGGTGGCATGGCGGTACCAGCCGGGGGACCAGGCGATTGTTTCGGCATTGCCGTAAAAGTGCAGGTAGTTCAGCGCCAGGGCCTCGACCCGCTCATCGTCATCGTACTTTTCCAGTGTCTGTCGGATCAGGGGCAGATCGTCTTCGTGCAGCACCTCGTCGGCTTCGAGGTAGAAGGCCCAGTCGCCCGTACAGTTAAAGAGAGCGATCGACTTCTGCTGGCCGTAATTGAAACCCTTGAAGCCGCAGTCGTTGCGCATACGTTCATTCCAGGTGGTGGGAATAATGCGGATGCGCGGGTCGTCGATCGCACGGATCAGCTCTTCCGTAGCATCGTTGCAGGGGCCCAGAGCCACGATAAACTCATCGACCAACGGCAGGATTGAGCGGATCGAAGCCTGGACGGGATAGCCACGCTGTTCGGCGTTGCGGACAAAGGTAAAACCACTGATAGTCATGAGTTTCTCCAGGGTGGATCAGCAGGCAGGGCGGCCTCGAAGGCGTAGATCAGCCCTGCTTCATAGGCTCCTGCATAGCTGTCATTCAAGAAACGTCCGTAGGCTTTGTCGCAGAAATGCTGCCAGGCGGCATCTTCTTTGCCTGGCATTACAGGATAGAAAAGGGCACCCGCCTCACGGGCCGCGGCGGCATCACCGGGCGCATCACCGATCATCAGGATGTCGTTTCGTCGATAGCGGCCGGCCGTTTCGTGCAACAGGATCGAGCCTTTGCCGCCTTCTTCCTGACCGGCAATCCGGCTGACATATTTCTCCAGTTTGTGCAGTTGCCACTCCCTGATGAGGGCTGCGGTGGGGGTCTGCGAAACGACGACCATTTCGGAGCGGCCGTACATAATCTGCAATGCCCGCAGGGCGTTGGCAAAGGGCGGCACCGGTTCCATGTGGTGGTCGATGGAGTCGTTGACCGCCAGACTCCACTCGTAAAGGCGCTTCAATTCCGGGTCGCCGGTTTCGTCGAGACGGGCCTTGAGCGAGGGATTACCCAGCGGCAGACCCGAGTTGCAGTAATCGCGCAGAGCCGTGGTTTGCGGGAGGCGGATGCCAGAGGCCTGTACTTCAGGCATGGCTATAAAAAGTTCAAAAGTCAGCAGCAGGTTGGTGAAGCGGTTGCGACCGCGCCAGCGGGACTCGAGGTTGACAAATTCAGCCGCCCGGCGCAGCTCGGTTTCGCAGATTTCGAGATGCCAGTGGCGGACGATCAGGGGGTGCATGTGTTCACGCTGCTTGACCCCCATCGTATCGAAAACACAACCGTCGGAATCGATACCGACGAAGGTTTTTCTGTCCGATCTGCCAGATTGCACTTTTATTTTCTGCAGTCTGCCGGTTTACTTGCGCGGCTCTGGACGTTTGCCTTCGCTGACCACCTCGTGGGCGATCCGCTGCAGCGTCGCCACCTCTTCATCGGAGAAGTTGCGGGGCTTCATGCTGTTACCTACAACCGATTCGCCGAAGAGAAACTCGTACCAGACCAGGCCCTGCAGGTACTGGCCCTTGTGGCTGGCATGGTAGGAGTCGCTCGTATGGAGAGACTTGGCCTCATTCACTGTGGGCGGATCACCGGAGATGGGCGAACCCCAGGCGGGATCGCGCCGGGCGGCTTCCATGGCATCGCCGCTCGGGATCAGGCGCAGACCGGCACCCTCGGCAAAGGTGTCGTAGGATTTGCGGATCAGGGCATACATGATATCGGTATTGAAGTCGTCACGACCCCAGAACTTGTGGTCTTCACGATAGGCCCAGGTCTGGTGCACGACAACTTCCGCCTGTGGCGCATGAGCCCTGATGATGGCGATCAGCTCGTCGCCGAAAGGCTGAAATGTTTCCGGCTTGAAGCTCTGGGGACTGGCCTGCTGCACAGTTACGATGTCCCAGTTATCGGATTGCAGCATCTGTTGCAGACTTTTGGAGTCGTATTCGAGCTTGCCACGCGAGCCATAGGGCCGCCCCTGGGGATCTTCCGGATTTTTGGCATAGATCTTGGCATGGCGCAGGTGCCGCTCGATGCTGCAGCCTCCGATCGAAGCGTTGACCACTTTCAGTTCTTTTCCTCCGGCCTTGGCGATGGCCGGGAGGTAACGGGTGGCATTGAGCGAAAAGCTGTTGCCGACACACAGGACTTTGAGGGTTTTGGCTTCAGCTTCTTCGGTTTTGGCCGCCTCATCGGCGAGAGACATCCAGGGTGCGACAAGGGTGGCAATCATCAAACCGGCAAATAAACGTTTCATTCGTACAATCTCCTTGTGAAAACAATGCGAACAGAGGTTAACGGATTGAATCCAACTTGTCCAGTGTCGAGGAGAAGTCAGAACTCTGATTATGAACAGCTTCATAATTAGAGTTGCTGCTGTTCCTGGACAGACAGGAATGTCTGTCCTACAGTTGTCCACAAGCACCCGCTGGG
>CAZMGQ010000119.1:0-6830 GCA_964565855.1 uncultured Lentisphaerales bacterium
TCGTCTGTACAGGGGCACCATCCTTCATGATCGGATTGCCGCTGCTGTCACACAGGGTAACGACCACACCGTTGACTCCCGGCTCCACCGGATCCTGCAGGCCATCACCGTTAACATCGAGCCAGACGCGGTCACCGATCAGAGAGGTCTGTTTCAGGCCGGCATCCAGCGTCATAATCGTCTCTCCACCTCTGAGATGGAAGGGCTCGGTCTGTCCGGTCAAGGGATGTGGTGTTGAGTTGTTTTCTCCACCCACTCCCTGACCATCGCTGTTCTGAGTCGTAAAGCTATAGCCCGCTGCGGGCGTAAACTCGACCCGGTAATCACCAGCCGGCACACCGACCAGCAGATAATAACCATCGGCATCACTATAGGTTTCGATGGGATAGCCCCTGCTGTTTCTGACAGGATTGCCATTGACATCCAGCAGCCTGACCTTGGCCCCGCCAACCCCCGGCTCACCGGGATCCTGCAGGCCATTGCCGTTTTCATCAAACCAGACAAAGTCGCCGATTTTACCGGTAATTTTGACGTTCACACCGTTGGTGGTGCTCGTTGTATCATTGTTTACGGTGGCCATGTTGGAAATCGTAACCAGCCCGGGCGGCAGTTCCGCGAAAGACTTTATCTGAGCACGATACTTTACCTTCCAGCTCTCGCGCACCGGCAGGGCATTCATCTCAACTTCATAGCCCTCCTCATCGAGCGGAAAAGCAGTCTCGCCCACCAGATCGTCGGTCACTTCATGGACGGCGTTCGTATGGTCTATAAATTCGGCTGTCCAATCCAGATAACGCAAAGCATCGGGCAACTTGTCCTTCAAAAGCAGGTCTGTGACCGGTTGGCGCCCCGTGTTTTCAATCAGAATTGTGTATTCGAGTGTGTCGCCCGGAGAAATAAAGCCGTCTTCTTCAACATCTACTACCAGATCAACAAACTTGTAAACGCCAAAAAGCGGAAACGGCGGGATGCCTGTCCCCAGATCGAGTCCGGGCTCTGAAGGTGTTGCATTTTCCGGATTCTGACCCCAGGCCGCCACGATATAAACCCCCTCATCGAAGGTATATACCAGCATACCGGTCTGGTTACCGGGAGGGCTCTTAATCAGCTCAAGTTCAAGCTCTTTAAGCGTAATAGCCCTATCGTATTTACTACCGTAAGCATCCGTGTGAGCACCGGTATCCGGATCGCCGTCATAATCTATATAGACTGTTGCATCTTGATTGCCATTGCCTATCGTGGTTATCCAGACGGGAGATTCATTTTCATCGGGATTTTCCACGCTGGTAGGGTCACGTCCAAGTCCCAGACCAACCAGTACCTGCTGCGACAACAGCTCATCCGGAATCAGGGTAAAACCCCAGTCAAAGGTTGAGTTCCTGTTATTGCCACCGGATGTATCTATGGCATCATTCATTACGACGCCATAAAACCTTTCGCCTCCCGGAGCCACGAAACGCGACCCCACCTGACGCGACTCAGTTCCAAAAGGCACTACCTGACGATAGTGACTCTCGGCCGCTATTGTAAGCTTGTTGGTAACCAGGCTGCCACCGGAACGATAGGTATAATCCACACTGATAGCTGAGCTATTGGGATTGTAAAGCCAGACCGCCGTCGAGTCATTACCATTTTTTCTGGTTGAAACCGGCGAGGTATATGAACTTGTCCAGTTATCACAGGAGAAAAGCCGGAAAGAGCGACTGCCATACCAGCTTACGGGATCAGCCGTGATCACTTCCACCTGGATCGGGTGATCAGAATTGATAGTGCCACCCAGCAGGAAACCACCATCAACATAAAAACTCATGCCTTCAGCGAGCACTTCTGTCCGGTCAACCCTTCCGTCCCCGTTGATATCCACTTCTACCGTGGCACCCTCGGGTCCTGCCATGATAAAGGCACCCACATAATCAAATAGTCCTGTAGCTCCGGAAATATTCTGGCCAACCGGCATTCGGAAGGTGGTTCCGAAAAATGAGGTGTCGTATACTTCGTTGGCCATGGCGAACATTCCCTTTGACCCGCTGGCCCAGGTGGCTCGCGTTAAAGCTATCGGCTTGGTCGTTGCTATTTTGTCACTGCCATCAAAATAGATGGAGGTGCCCCGGGTACCGGTATTGAAGGAGGTATCAATAACCAGCGTGTCTCCGGCACTGAAGACGTCGTTAGTAAAATCAGGATGATATCCATTTGAGGGATCTCCATCACCCCAGATCTGCGTACCGCCAAGATTATCTTCCGAATAGATGTCTATCGGATTGGCGATATCCGCCTCAAAACCATTTTCCCAGTGGTCATAATATATAATCGTATCTTTTGCCATGATGGCAATCGATGTATATGAGGTCATCGGATTTACAGGGGCATATCCCCCCGAGTTGTGACCACCCCTGGTGGCAATCGACTGCAAGACCTTCAGAGCTTCATCCTCAGGGAACGACAGATAAAATGTCTGTACCGGCGGGGGATTCTGGGCGAAAGCCAGACCTGCCGCCAGAATCACGCTGCTCAACAGTAGATTTCGTACAGTTGCCTTGGCGAAATTAATAACATTGGTTACGTTTGTCTTCATACTACATCTCTCTTTCTCGGCCGGAATGACAAGCCAAAATAAAACCCGTCGCCAGCCGAAAATCAGTCAGTTAATGGCAAAAAACCCTATTAAGTCCGACTCGAACCATGCATTTTCTCAAAATTCTCCAGCTTTGACTACTGTAAGAATTACTAGTTTCACCTTACGCACCCACCACAGCCTGACAGGTAAAAATGGAAGGCGGCAGACTCTTGCCGCAAGTAGGAAACACATACCACCATTAAGTACCACAGGCATTCCTGTCTGTGCACAGTCGTCTACTGAGAAGAGTGAAAATGACAGTTGCACATGGAAGGCGAACCCGCTAGCGAGCCGCCAAAAATGAACAGCAACTAAAGGTAGGGCGACGATCTCCGAGCGCGCGTCAACAATTAAACCATACCACCATTAAGTACCACAGGCATTCCTGCCTGTGCACAGTCGTCTACTGAGAAGAGTGAAAATGACAGTTGCACATGGAAGGCAAACCCGCTAGCGAGCCGCCAAAAATGAACAGCAACTAAAGGTAGGGCGACGATCTCCGAGCGCGCCGACAATGCTGACCTGCCGCCTACACAGGTATCAAAACGCGGATCGATGTGCCAGCATCAGGTGCCGAAAAAATGTCCCACTTGCCCCCATGCGACAAAACCCGCTCACGCATGCTGATCAGGCCGATCCCACCACCGCCACTGACAGCCGGATCAAAACCAACCCCCTCATCCTCAACCACAAGCTCAAGCCCCTCTGGAACATAACGCAGAAAAACCGTCGCTTTTTTTGTCCGGGCATGTTTGCTCACATTTGTCAGGGCCTGATGCGCCACACGGTAAACCGTCAAAGCCACCGCTGCGGGGAAATCATCGTTTTCAAGATCACAGTAGCAGTCAATCTGCATTCCATGATCACGCTCCATCCCTTCAATGGTCGATTTCAAAGCTGCCTTCAAACCCAGTTCCTCTACAAAAGTCGGATGCAGCCGTCGCGACAGCCCATGCAGGGAATGAGCCAGATCTACGTGCCTGTCCCGCAACAGCTTTATTTCGTTACTCATGAACCTGTTGCCGGACTTCCGCAACCGCTGCTCAAAATCAGCCAGATCCAATGCCAATGCCGCCACCCGCTGAGAAATGTCATCGTGCAGTTCACGGGCAATATGACTGTGCTCCTCCTCATCCTTTTCTACCGCTACTTTGGCCAGCAACCGCAACTGCCCCTGCAGAGAACGCAGCTCCTCCTGCTCACGCTGCAAAAGGCCTTTCGTACGGCGAATCCGCAGATTCTGCCGCCCGATCACTGCTGCAAATAATCCCAGTCCGAAGATCAACGCCAGCGCTGCCACCACCGTCCTGCGGTGCTGATTCCAGATGGTATGGGGACGGTTGATGATCTCGGTATCTGCCGGCAGATTCGACAGGGGCAGCTTCCACTTTTTAGCTACCCGCCAATCGACATAATTGTGGGAAATTGCCGGTGCCGAAATAGTTTCTCCCGGAATATGCTTGCCAGCCAGAATCTGCAGAGCGGCATCGGCCACTACCCTGCCATAGTCGTCCATCGCCAGCATCTTGCCACCAACGGCCCCCAGCCCCAGCGAGGTCTTCCAGCCGGCATAGACAGGAGCATTGACTACCTCTCCCAGCCGCTGAAAAAATACAAACTGACTGACCCGCTGACCCGCACCATCAGCCAGCATAGAGCTGAAAAACAACGCGCTTTTGTCCGGCAGAGATGAAAGGCTCCCCGCAAGCTCAGCCAGAGTCAGGCCCGTCAACCCTTCAATTCTCATATCTCCGGCATGATCTTTCAAATGACTGACCTGCAACTCACCCAACGAAACGTCAAAAGGCGAAGTCCCGTATAAAACAAACACACACTCCAGGTCAGGCTGCAGACGGCAAGCCAGATCCAGCGTTCCTCGCAGGTCAACCTCAACGTTCAGGTGAAACAGGTTGTCAGCAAAACGTGCCGGTACATCATCGGACCAACTGGGGTTGCCCAGCAGAATCGGCAGATCATCGAAAACCGACGGCACAACCGTGTTTGCCAGGCCACTCAATATTTTGCCTTCCAGGACAATCAGCAGGTCCAGCGGCTCTCCGGCATAACGTACCTTCATCAAATTATGCCAGGCCTCCTGCAGTTCACTATCCTCATACCATTTCGGATGCAACTCTACCCGATCAAACTTAACCCTCTCCGTAGAATGAGCCACAATGTGCCGGCGCAACGCCGTGTCCATAATGGCCGAAGACGAACCGTATCCTGTCTGAGGATAAAACAACACGATACGCCGGATACGCTCCACTGTTTCAGACGGTTGCGACATCACCGCAGCCACCTGAAAAAGCAAAACCAGTATCAGACACCTTCTCATCACACACCGGACAAAGGGACTGCCTCCCCTAGGTCAATCCATGTCGCATGGCATAGGCCACCAGCTCCACACTCGATTTCACGTTCAGGATCTCCATGATCCGGTACTTGTGAAACTCCGCCGTCCGCGATGTTATCCCCAGTTGTTGCGCTACCTTTCTGGCCGTGTAACCTTTGGTAAAGAGCTTGAGCACCTCCAACTGACGCTCCGTCAGACGCCCCAGCAGCGGCACTGCACCGTTAGATGTGCGCATCGTTACAGCCGCCAGAGCCTCGGATACCGGTTCCGACAGATAGCGCCGCCCCAGCAGAGCACTCTTCAAAGCCGCCACCACGACCTGCGGCTCCTCCGTTTTCAGCACATATCCCAACGCCCCGGATTCAAGCGCCCGCCCGGCATAGGTCGCGTCGTTATGCATCGTCAAAAAAACCACTGGCGACTTCACCCCCAGACTTCTCAACTTTCGCAAAGCTTCGATTCCCGTCATCTCCGGCATCGAAATATCCGCCAGAATCAGGTCAGGACGCAGACGCTGAGCCTCCGCCACCAGCTCCGCCCCCGTCCCCACCGCACCGACAACATCAAACTCCTGCTCCAATAACCTCTGCAACCCCGACAGCAGCACCTGATGATCATCTGCCAATAACAATGATGATTTCATGGTGCTCCATATTACTTGGAAGCAACGGCAAAAACAAGAACCTCACCCTTTACCCTATTCTGCTAGAGTTCCACTCTGCTTTTTTTGAAACATGCACTTTCTCATGCACTGGCGGCTCATGGGGACATTCGCCTCCATTTTGAAGTATCAACTGTCAGGTGAAAAGTTTTGGAGGGTGAGTGTCCTCACGAACCGCAATTGCAAAGACTTGTGCATAGGAGAGTAAATCTTCCGCATTTTGGGCCCCTACTTCGCCCTCGCCTCGTGAAATGGCAGCAACAGCTCCGTCCACAGCGGCAAAGTCGTACGGGTCGACCAGTTCCAACCTTCCTTGTTCAGTGTAAATACATCGGTCGATCCTCTCGCATGCGCGTAGTTGCGGTAGCCATGCTTGAGCTTGTAGGCGATATCCGCGATCCCGATCTTCAGCCGCTCCAGCACCTCGGCATCACTGCCATCCGCCGGCCAGTAGCCGCCCACCACCAGTACCGCATGGTGCGCAAGATTCGGACGAAAGCCGTCATACGCATAAGTCATCGAACTGCGACGCCCGGAAGCATCGACCGAGTCAAACTCCGTCAGCATCCCACGCTTGCCGAGATTCGGCAGCTCGTCGGCACCGGCCGCAATACAGCCGGAGGCCACACCGTTATGTACAATCCCTTTGCCGTTGTTCAGACCCGCTGCCACAATTCGGTTATAGGTATTCAGAGTCAGCCAACGATAAAGCTCAAAAGGCTCCATCAGGGGCTTTTCTTCAAACCGGTAGTTGCGGACTGCTTTTTCGATCTGTGCCCCCGTCGGCGCCCCACTGTCGGGATGCTTCTCGGCCCAGGTGAAGGTCCCGTAGGTATTGTCGAGACCAGCTTTGCGCAACTCAGCCACGAAGGCGGCATGATTGTAGTTTTTAAGAATCCCGGTCGTAGCCTCCACACCGCCATAATAGACCGTACTCACAAGAATTGCGCCGAACATACCTTCACGGAAGTTCGGATTCCAGCCCCGATTCAGGTTCGTATCACCATCCATTGCCGTCGGCTTTGTGCCGGGCATATTGGCTGCGTCCGAAGTCGTGTAGGCCGAAGCCACCAGCGTCGCCTTCATCAGCAGATCGATCTTTTCACGACGCCCGGCATCCAGCACTCCCTCCCAGAACCGCGGACTCTGCTTCAGAATCGCAAACATGGCCGTCACATGCCGCTCATGCTGGGCCGGAT
>CAZMGQ010000120.1:0-6801 GCA_964565855.1 uncultured Lentisphaerales bacterium
GCTGTAATCAGACGCAAAAGAAGCGCGACCAGACCGAGCAGGGCGAAGACAATGCGACGCAGCAGCGAGGGATAGATAGGCCGCCGGGAAGGAGGGATGCGGAAGCGCGGGTCTTTCACTGCCACCTCCAGGAGGTTCCGACAATCTTGTCGATCTGGCGTGGTTGACCATCCGTGTCGAAAAGCTGCGTCTGGATGCGACGGCTGCCATAGCACCCGCGCAGTAGTTTTTCGCCGACCCTCACCAGCCGGGGAAGGTTGCGGAGCAGGCCTGAGCGCCAGGCACCGGTGGCACGACGCAGCCGCTCCTGTTCGGAGGCCGAAAGTTCGTCAGTGGAAATATTGGCACCGGTGATGCCATAGACACCCAGATAGCAGGGAAGGTGCAGAAATTTCATCCCCTGCTGAATGGCACGCAGATAGAGTTCCTTGTCGGCCATACGCTGGTAGCTGAGATCGAACCCGCCGAGTTTTTCCCAGGCGCTGCGACGAAAAAAAGTGGTACAACTCAATATATAGTTAACCCCCTGTCGCAAGTACCAGCTCCGCGCCGGGATTTCACGGCGGGCGGCGATCAGCAGCTCCTGGTGATTCAGAATCAGGTAATTGCCGAAAACAAAGTCCACTTCGGGGTGTTCGGCAAAGGTTTTGGCGACGAGATTGAGGGTATTGGGCAGGTATTGTTCGTCGGAGTTGAGCCAGCCGCAGTAGGGGGCATCGCTGCGGGCGAGGCCGCGCTGGATTGCGTCGTACATGCCCTGGTCGCGGTCGGTAACTAACGTAATGTCGTGCTGTCCGGCCAGCCAGTCGGCTGAGGCATCGGTCGAGTCAGTGTGCAGTTGAACGACATGTTGCAGGCTGACGGACGTGCTGCGCTGGGCGGCAACCGATGCGACGGCCGGCTGGATACGCGGCCAGCCGTTGCGGACGGGAGTGACGATGGTGAACTCGGCCTTCATGCTTGGCGAAGAGTCTAATACCTGCCGGAAAGATATGCCAGCCGGAAGTGGGGTGACCCAAGAGTCTGTAATCTTGCAAATCGAATGCCAGATTACAGATTGTGGCAGAGTCCGGACAGTGCCACGGCGGTTTGTGCCGAAAGGGGAGGGACGACTGCCACGTCGTCCAAGGGCAAGGTGACACTTGCCCCTCCCGAATTTGTGATATTTGTCTTTTCTGAGTTTGTGGACCTGCCCTTCCGGGGTTGCCGGACCCGGCAGATAGGGACCCGGGGAGCCGCGAGATGCAGGTCCGGGAAATTACAATCTATCGAGTATGTCTAAGGTTTGATCTTATATTTGATAGTAATATGAAATATTTCATTCGTTTAAGGTTTTGATATGTTAAGGGCAAAAATAAGGGTCAAAAACTGTTGATTGAACTTTGATTGAGAAATAAAAGAAAAAAGAATAAGAAAAATAGTGCTTGACAGCTTCAAATCTCTTTCATTATAAGTTTTGCATGTCAGCAAATTCCGCTTTCGTTTAGTTGAATAAAAGCGTGCGGACAAAAACCAGTTCAAATGGAGATTCACATGCAGATCAGCAGCATCCGGGTTTTCGTTAGAGTGAAGGGTTTCGTTTGTGGGTTGGCAGTTTTCGGACTGACAGCCGGTCTCAGGGCTGACGATCTGGTGATCGGCGGCAGTCTGGGTGTGGGGGAAGATCTGGTGGTCGGTGGCCGGGCACTGTTGCCGGAGGTCGACACGCTGCGTTTGCAGGCCAATCAGATTTTTAATACCAACAACTGGAATGTCGGAATTTATAACAGTTCGCTGGGAGGCCGGTGGAACGTGGCCGAAAGCCAGTATTCGGTTGTGGCGGGTGGCCAGAATAATCGTGCAGGAAGCTTTGATACTGAAATGGGAGATGACAGTGGCTACGACACTGTTGGCGGAGGCCAGTGTAACCAGGCTGTCGGAGGTTCAAGCGTCATTGGAGGAGGATATTGGAATAGTGTATGGGGAGTGGGAGGGGTTATCGGTGGAGGAATGGACAACTTCTCTCAGGGACATTTTTCAGTCGTCAGTGGCGGCTGGATGAATCAGGCTCGTGACATGTGCTCATTTATTGGCGGTGGAGAATGGAATGAGGTTCGATACAGCCCCAACTGGGAGTTTGGCTACAATGTAATCGGGGGCGGTTTTTTTAATACTGTGAACAGCAGCAATGAGTGTGTTTCCATTCAGGGAGGTGGCTATAACTGGACGGCACCTCTTTCACAGAATATTTCAATCGGGGGCGGGTGGCGTAACAGTGCTTTGGGCAAAGACGGCGTAATTAGCGGGGGACGGGAGAACCTTGTTGTTGGTGCGGCTGTGATCAGCGGCGGCATCGGCAACCGGGCGGAGGCTGACGGTGCCGTGATTCCGGGGGGTCAGCATAATCTGGCTCTGGGCCGTAACTCGCTGGCGGCGGGGTTGCGGGCCCAGGCGTTGCATGGCGGGAGTTTTGTCTGGAGCGGCGTTGCCGGTGGCACTGTCCAGACTCCGCCTTTTGCATCGACGGAGGAAAACCAGTTTCTGGTAAATGCACCCGGCGGGGTCGGCATCAACACCAACATTACCGGGGGGCGGGCCTTGCGCGTGGCCGGCGATGCCGAGGTGCTGGGCCGGCTGACGACGCAGCGGTTGCAGGTTTTGCAGGCACCTGATGGGCCGACGGCGGCGGTCAACCTTCAGACCCTGACAGATCAGATGGATCAGGCCGGTTTTGTGCGACATATTGTTAACGGCGGCACGAGCGGCGAGCTCGGCAGTGTGGAGCGCAACGGGGACACGGTGGTGATCACGTTTCCCGTGTCCACGGGACGGTCGGCGGACGGGCGCTTGACAGGTGTTGCTGATCCTTTAGCTCTAGACGATGCAGTGAACTTGCGGACAACGTGGGACCTGATACAGTTGGCATTGCAGAATGTCGGGCCTTTTGGTGATGTTCAGATGGGTAGCTTTACGGTAGGCCCCTGAGCTGATTGGTTGGCATGAAGGCAGCACAATAATTTTTGCGATCCGATTGGCGCAAACAACATGAGGATCATCGATGACGAAACGTACGTTATTTGTGACTTTGGTTTGTGGTGTTCTGTTAGGGATGATGGGGCCGGGAGGGCGCGGTGAGGCCGAAGGGCAGGCGGAGGTGGGAGACGCTGCGCCCGGGTGGTGGCGAATGCACGGGGTGCTGAGGGATAATAGTCCGCCTAATGATTATGCCGCTGCCAATCTGGGCCAGCTAGCGTGGTTTGCGGTTAAAGCCCATACAGAGCTGGAGAATACGCTACCGGGTGGGGCACCACCGGATCTATGGGAGATGTTGGTGGGAGCGGAGCAGAGGAACCCTTGCGCAGCGGTGAGTCTGGGGCAACTCAAGGCCACAGCCGCGCTTTTCTGGCAGCAGTTGGCCGGGATAGGTGCTGCTACCTTGCCGCCCTGGTTGGAAAATCCGCAAGCGGAGACGGAAAGGGCGTCAGCGATTGCAAATATTGGTCAGCTAAAAGCGTGCTTTACCTTTGACCCGGCACGGGACTGTGGCGGGATAGATCAAAACGGTCTGACATGCTGGACCTGGGGCAGGAATGAGTACGGCCAGGTTGGCAATGGTTTCTGGTTTAACCAGGATTTGGCAGAGCCCCTGGCGGAACGTTGGCGCTGGGTCAATGTGGCACAGGGGCTTGGTTTTGCCGTGGGGCTGGATGCCAACGGGCAGCTATGGGCCTGGGGCAACAATGAGCATGGGCAGCTCGGTGACGGCACACGTACCACACGATATAAACCTGTGCCGATCGGGGAACCGGCAGACTGGACGATGCTGGCACCGGCAGTCAACCACTGTCTGGCATTGCGGGCGGATGGCACTTTGTGGGTCTGGGGGGCGGACGTCTATGATGAAGTCGGGCAGCCGCAAGTGCGCAGCCTGGTACCGGTGCAGCTTGGGGAAGACAATGACTGGGCACGGATTTCGGCCTTGGCTCATCATTCGGCGGCTATCAAGACCGATGGTTCGCTCTGGACCTGGGGTGACAATTCCTTCAGTCAGCTCGGATATGAACTTTCTCCATTTCCTGAAATGCCGAAAGAAGTTGAGGTTTTGGGTGTACAAAAATGGCTGCATGTCGCCGCCGGCTACAAATTCACACTGGCAGTTTCGCAGGCTGGATATCTTTACGGCTGGGGCAGCAATGAGGACGGCCCTTTTCAATATGCTTTGCCCGACAAAATTTTGGGTGACAGTCCAAAACGGCTGGAAGCAGGGGGAGACTGGGCGTCGGTTGAGAATGGTTGCTACATATCTGTGGCCGCCAGGCGAGACGGCACACTCTGGAGCTGGGGATCAAACTCCGATGGCTTGATGGGGGTTCCGGGAGTAGAGTTTTCCATTGAGCCTATGCCATTGAATATGCCGGTTTTGTTGCAGCAGTTTTCGCCCGGGGTTTACTGTACGCTGGGTGTCACGGCGTCGGGGGAGCTGTGGGGCTGGGGACATGATGATCGCGGGGTAAGCTTTGGAACAGATATCAAGGGAGATCGGCTCCTGCCGACCAGGATCGGGGAGGCAGACGACTGGGCGATGGTAAGTGTGGGAGATGGCGGCACGGCTGGTCTGCGCGGAGAGGTAAGGCTGGGGTGTGTGCCAAGGGCACTGCATTTGAGCAATGCAGCGGCAGCCGGGCCGGGGTTTGATGTGGTGGCTTCGGGGGTCTGGCAGACCTGGACTTATGAGCCCTGGATTGAGATCAGCCGTGGAGCGACGGGAGTCGGCAACGGGCGGGTGGAGTTTTCCGTCGAAAGCGGCGGTGAAGGGCGAGTGGGCACGATTTATGTCGGCAGCGGTGCCAGGAGGATTGCTTTTGTCGTCTCGCAGGGTGTCTGGGAGGGGTTGGATTCGAATGACAACGGCATTCCCGATCAGTGGGAGCTGCGATATGGATTTGACCTGGCGACCTCGACGGGATACGAAGACCCTGATGGCGATGGACTCGACAACTTTGAGGAGTGGCGCCTGGGCACTGATCCGCTCAACCCCGATACGGATGGAGACGGGCTGAGCGATGGCGAAGAAGTTGTGATAGGCACCGATCCTCTGAATCCCGATACGGATGGCGATGGTCTGGATGACATGCTTGAGCTGGAGCTGAGGACCAATCCGCTTCTCTGGGATACTGATGGCGACGGCTTGCCCGACGGGTGGGAAGTAAAGCATGACTTGGATCCCCTGAGAGCGGATGGTGATGATGGTGCAGACGGTGATCCCGACAAGGATGACCTGAGCAATATTGAAGAGTATCGATATGGAACCGATCCCGGAAATCGCGATACCGATGGAGATGGTCTGACCGACGGGGAGGAGATTGACCTGGGTACTGATCCGCTCAATCCTGACACTGATGGCGATGGTTTGAATGACTATCTGGAAGTCAACTGGCGCGGCCTGGTGGCCTGGGGCAGTGAGTCGTATGAAATGACGAAGGTACCCCTGCTGGAATCCAACATTGTGGCAGTAGCCTGCGGCTCCGCACACAGCCTGGCCTTGCGTGAGGATGGTAGCCTGGTAGCCTGGGGCAGCAATGCTTCCGGAGAAACCAGTCTGCCGCCTGATGTTGCCGAAGGGAAAATGAAAAGCATTGCAGCGGGCTCAATCCACAGCCTGGCAGTTTCTATCCATGGACGGGTTTTTGCCTGGGGCAATAATAGTTTCGGGCAAAACGATGTACCGGCGCATATCAGCAAGGTTGAATCAGTTGCTGTCGGCGGCGATTTTAGTCTGGCAAGGCTGGCGTCCGGCGTGATTGTCGGCTGGGGCAGCGACAACCACCAAATCGTTTCGAAAGCATCAGTGGTGCGGAATGCCAAGGCACTGGCAGCGGGCTGGAGCCATGCGCTGGTGATTCTTGAGGATGACAGTATATACGTCTGGGGCAACAACTTTTATGGACAGTGTGATGTGCCCCCCGAGGACCATAAGGTAAAAGCAGTTGCGGCCGGTATGTGGCATAGCTTGGCATTGCTTGAGGACGGCCGGGTGATCGCCTGGGGCCGAAACAGTCATCAGCAGTGTGATGTGCCTTCAGAGGTTGCCGATATTGTGGCGATAGCAGCCGGTGAGAATCACAGTCTGGCACTGCGTGCCGACGGGCATGTCTTTGCCTGGGGTGATGATACGCATGGTCAGTGCAGCGGTGCGAACGGCACCCGCCGCGCGGTCGCGATAGCGGCCGGTGGCCAACACTCGGTGGCAGTTTGTCATCTGGATCCGCTATCGGCGGATACCGATAGTGATGGAATGCCCGATGGCTGGGAGGTTGAGCATGGCACTGATCCGCTTACAGCCGATGCTGACGCTGACCCTGATGGCGATGGTCTGACAAATTTGGGAGAGATAGAATGCGGCACTCATCCCAATATGTTTGATACGGACGGCGATGGCCTTTCTGACGGGCAGGAAAAACTCATGGGCACCGATCCCCTCAATTACTCCAGCGCCAAAGATGGTCTCATGGATGGGTGGAAGGACAAGTATGGGCTGGACTCCAAAGTGCCCATGGATATGAATGACGATCCCGACGGTGACGGGCTGACCAACTTTGAAGAAATGATCTATGGGACAAACCCCTTCAAAGCCGATACGGACGGCGACGGCATGAGTGATTTTGACGAAATCCAACAGGGACGTAATCCCCTCAAGTGGGGCTCGGGGACAGGCATTCATGGGGTACAGGAAGTTTTCATATCGGCAAAATTTGCAGCCGACTCCCCCGATGGGGCAAATGCCGTCTTGCAGATCGGTGAAAACATAAAGATGCCTTTCAG
>CAZMGQ010000121.1:0-6730 GCA_964565855.1 uncultured Lentisphaerales bacterium
ACGAGACTGATCCAGCAGGCGATTTTGGTGAAGGTATAGACGTTCCCCGTGCCCCAGTCGGTTCCTCCCAGCAGGAAGCGGGGAAGGGTATGGGTCAGGGCATGGGGACTGAAATTCCAGATATGGAGCGGAATAACAAAGTAGAGCAGACCCAGTGCCGGGATATACAAATATGCCCGAAACCAGACCGGGAACAGACTCTGTCTCAGCTTGATCACCTTTGGCCTCCTGACTCTACGGTGCTATCAGTCTCCAGTACGTTTGCGCCTGGCTGCTGCACCCAGTTCATCGGCCTGTGGCCGGTACTTCTCCCACATGTCTCTGGCCAGCGGCGGGGCAAAGTTGGGGCTCTGCTCCTCCACCCATCGGTCAACATAGTCGAAAAACGCCGGGTAATCCCAGCCATCCAGGGCCCCCAGGATTCGGGCTGCCAGGGCTTCGGCGACCCAGGTCGGTCCATTCAGCCGGCGTTAGCCTCGGCTTTGTGGCCGTTGTTGCTGCCCTTGCCGAAGGTCTCCCAGGTCGCCGGGTCAACCTCTTCGTGCTTGCTGTTGGAATGGTGGGCACGGCGGATGGTCCAGATGGCTTTCTGTCCCTTGAAGCCGGGGCCGTAATAGGTCTGCTGATCTTCTGCGAAAGAGGCTTTCACCCGCATCATGTCTTCCCGGTCCAGCATCAGCCCCGCGAACACAATCGGCCATTTGCGGCCGGAGTTGTGCCCGCCGTTAGCGATCCAGAGATCGTTATCGGAGCGGGTCGTGCCATAATAGTCGATCCCTATCTGCACAAACCGCAGCAGCAGAGTCTCGATATCTCCCGCGGAATCATCCAGCAGCAGCGCCAGGGCGGCGTTGGAAACGGCGTGGGTTATCTCGCGGCCGTAGGCGGGCATGTTCTCGAAGGGATGCATGGCACGGTTGGGCCATTCGCGGTAATGATCGAGCCAGATACGTTCGAAAAAGCGCTCGCTCTGGGCCAGATTGGGTTTTGAACCGGTCGGTTCGAGGCGCGGCAGCAGATCGCGACGCAGCTTGCTGCTGCGGAAAATCTCGCGCCATTTGCCGACATAAGCCGGACGGAAAGCATCCGCCGGCGGCACCTCGCCGAGGCAGGTCAGTACCACTGCTGTGCGTAAAATTCCCGCTCCGCCGGGAACGGCATCGGCCGTCTTTTCCCCACTGGGACGGCTGGCACCTTCCCCCTTGTTGGCCACGCTGGCAACTGTTACCAGAGAGTCGCCGGGCGCGAGCTTGAGCGGAAACTGTGCCCGAAGGCCGACGTCGAAGCCAGCGATACGACTGTCATAGCCCTGCTTGTCGCCAGCCGGTGGATTGACCACCGAACCGTTGCCCGTCTCATCCGCTGCCGGGGAGACACTTTCGACCTGCAGAGGACCGATCACCCACCAGTCGCCGGTCACAAAACGACCCGCTCGGGCTGGCGCCGCCAGCTTCCAGGTCACCCCGTACTGTGTAATCTCGCTGACTGTTTCCACCGCCGCCAGCTCCGGCTCGGCCGATAGCTTGCCGGTGGGTATAAAGAGGGCCAACACAAGGGCACGGGTGCCATATTTGAACAGCTTCATGATCACAAGACTCTCATGGGAGTATGAAAAGTGTCGCTTTAAGTCTACATTGCCTGCATCGTAAAAGGCATTACGAAAAAACAAGGCCAACGCCCTGATTCTATAGGGTTTTTCCGCAAGCCAGTCCAGTATATTCTTGGCTTGTTAATCATCTGTCCCTGTCCTGTAACTTCGTCCCTTGCCAGTTCCCGGGTGGGCAGCATGCTCTCCTGCAAGCTTTAAGTATTTCGAGGGAACAGATTGTACCGGTTCCGGTTCCGGGATAGTGTCGCAACGAGGAACAGCCAGTGTCAGGGGGGTGGTGATAACTGTTTCGAATATTTGAGATATTATCTCCCTGGCAAGAACTTCTCCTATCAGAGAGGGAACCGCGTTACCAATTTGTCTTTGGGTCTCGGTCCTGGGAGCATCAATGACAAAGCTCTTCGGAAACGTCTGAATGGCCGCCATCTCCTGCCATGAAAGTTTTCTGTTCGTCCAGTGGAAGGGACCGATAGCTGAGCCCGGTTGAGCCTGAATTGTCCAACTGGGAAGGCGTTTTGACAACTTCAAAAGAAAGCTCCAGTAACGTGTCCGCCAGCCAAATAGCGGCATTCCACCTTTGCGGTCGGTATGCCAAAGGTAGTTTTCTCCTTCAGGAATGGAGGGCAGCAGGTCTGCCCACTTGCCTCCAACTTTCAGCCTCTGTTTGGGGTCGGGATAGATTTTTCCGATAGCTTCCCATGCCGACACATAGGGCTTAATTCCCATATTCAAAAAGAGCGAAGACTCCGCTTCTTCTGCAGGGATGTGTGTTGGTTCTGGAAATCTGAATCGAATACCGCGACGTGATGCTACGAGAAAAAATCGGACCCGTAGTTGAGGAACTCCGTAGTCGGCAGAGTTGAGTACGGCCCACGAAGGAGTGTAGTAAAGTCCCGTCCTCCTGTTGATGTCATTTATGCGTTCAATGATGAACTGAAAACCTTCGTCTTTGCCGTTGTACTTGAGGCCATGAACATTTTCCAGTAGAAACACCTGTGGCTGTAGCTCTTCAACAAAGCGAAAATACTGCTCAAGTGTGTTGGAGCGCGGATCATTGAGGCGGAGTGTGTCACCTTTGTTCCAGTATGCTGACTTGGAAAAAGGTTGGCATGGCGGGCCGCCAATCAGTATGTCACATGCACCCGACTTGTTACCGACGAATTTTTTAACATCTGTTGTGCTTATTTCCTCAATGGGTGCGCAAACTACGTTATTCCAATTATTGAGACGCAAGGTTTCACATGAAAATTTGTCAAAATCGTTCGCAAAACGAACCGAGAATCCTGCCGCCTCAAATCCATAATCCAAACCACCACAGCCGGAGAATAGGCTCACTGCTTGAAGATCAGATTTCCGGGTCATAAACAATCTCCGTCTTCTTCCGGTTGATTGCTTCAATAATGTCACCGAGACCCTTGTCGACGATTCTTTCGAAAACTTCAGTCCAGGGCTTTGTCTCTCCGGCAACAGAGATATGCACATTCACTTCGGCACTTGCCCCGGTTCCCCATGCACGTAGGCCAATGCCGGGAGTACGTCTCGGCTGTTTCTGAAGGATCCTGATCGATTTGCGAGCGGAGATCAGTCGGAACTCCGGGTTCGCAAATTTCTGGCGGATGCTGTCCCAATGTCTCGTTGTGATTCCGTATACGAACTTGTCTTCGGCATCCTTGATTCGCGTGCCTGAGAATTTGTTCAGAATTCGCCAAACAATCGCTTCGTCCTCATCAAACAGCGGGATAAGATGGCTATTGATCGAATCTACAAGGCCATAGTCAATAGCGACCGCGTAAAGGAGGTTTGGTTCCTTTTCAATCGCGTCGTAGGCTTTGTAGACCGGGATGGGGATACAGTCATCAGGATCCAAGCCTACTAGTTGCTTGGCCCTCTCAAAGCGCGTTCCTGCATTTTTGACGTTGATCGGAAGGCACAAATCGCCTTCAGTCAGCGTGAAATCGACCAACGTATGTCCTGATTCCCTGTCGTCTTCGTAATCGACTGTGTTTCGCTTTGCACGAAGCGCATCAACCTCTTCGAGGAAGCGTTGTTCAGTAATGGCAGCAGGAAACATCTTGGTGATGGGGTTCTCGGCTGATCCCGTCTTTGTTCTAATTTTGATGTGCTTGAGAAAACCATCCTTGACCAAAGTCGGAACCAACTCTTTGGCTCTCGTAAGGGAATAGCAGTTAAGGTCATAGAGGTGACGCGCAATATCATCAGAAGTTTTGTTGCCATCAACGGCCCAGAGATATGCCTGTGCAAGCCCCGTGCCTACCCACCTCGAGTCGGGCAACACGGCAACGAGTGCTTTGGCCACTTGTTCATCAGTGTATTTAGTCATTTGCCTCTACAGACTATACTATTTTCCACCAGCTCGTTCAATAAGTTCCTGGGACCTCAATAGCTCCAAGCGAAAATCCGAAAACTTTCTGCAAGAGATCAAGTAGCAACTGAGATTTATAAACTTTCCAAGACCTGCTGCCGCAGTTGGCGACAGTGGGCGACACGGTTGTAGTCCGGGTCGATGCCGATCTCGCGAAACATGTCACCAATGGAGCGTGCGGGATCGTTCGACCAGAAGAGGCCGCCATCCTCCTCAGCCTTGTAGCTGTGTCCCACCATCTCGCCGAAACGTTCGGTTAGGGCGGCGCCATCACGCAGAATCGGCGACCAGTGGGCATAGTTCCACGAGAGGTCAATCTCATGTACCAGTGTCATCCGGGGCGGCAGTGTCCGGGCGGCAGTTTCGCCTGTCACCGGCTCGTAAATCCCCGCATTGCAGCGTGGCGTGGCACTGACGACCCAGTAACCGTGTGTCGCCGCCTTGACCGCCGGTGCAAAGGCACGTGGCGAAGCGGTGGACCAGACGACCAGCTCAGCTCCGGCATCCGCCAGCTCCTTCCAGCCGTCATCATACATCATGTCCCAGCAGATCTGGGTGCCGACGCGTCCGAAATCAAGCTCGACCACGTTGGCCGTGCGTCCGGGCGTAATACCGCTCTCCAGCACTTCGGTGTCGCCGCCGAGAGAGGCATAGCCATTGACCGGAAACAGCTTGCGGTAGATTCCGGCCTGACGTCCCTTGCGGTCAACATAGACGACGGAGTTCGTAAAAACTCCCTCCGCCCGATCCTCCTCCAGGTGCAGCGGCACACAGAGGTTGGAGCCGATAGACTGTGCCTTGGCGGCAAAGAAGTCCTCTATTGCCCCCTGCCAGGGATGTGCCTTTTCGGCGGCAGTTCTACCACTGCCACCGGTTACGGCATGTTCGGTCAGGACAATCAGGTCGGCGGCACGGCCGTATCGCGACCGTGCCGTGGCATCCTGTTCATCGATCAGGGCATCGAGCGTCGCCAGACGCTGTTCGAGCCCCTTCCAGGGACCGTAATGCGGAAAAATGGAAGTGCCGACTATGACGTTGCGCGGCAGACGATCATGGGGCGCTGTCATTTTATGGCGTTCCGGGAAGAACTCCAGGGGTCGTCCCCGGCAAAACGCCCATCATCATCAACGGGAACAACACGCCACCGAACGTTTCCTGCAACTGTTTGGCATTTTCGACCTGACTGATCTGCTGGATCATCGGATCCAACATCCCGAGGACCATCATGAACTGAGCCTTGCTGGCTTTGCCTTCGGGGGAGGTGAAGTCGAGTTTGGCAATGCTGTCACGCGCTTCTTTGATGTCCTTGGCCCAGTCATCAGCCATCTTAACCGGAATCCAGCGGCCCTCGACCTTACGGAAGTCTATCTCTTCATCATCTTCATCTTCATCTACATCTTCGTAAGTAAAAAACAGACGTATATCGCCGTTTTCGAGCTTTTCTGTTTTCTTTGCAACCCGGGCCAGTACTTTGACAGTTTCCGAATCAGGCAATTCCTTGGCGGCTTTACGGGTCGATGCAAACAGCTTGTCGACCTCCTTCAAAAACGCCGCACTTTCGACCTTCTTAAGGTAGTCGAGACTGGAGACATCGCTCTTCACCAGTTTCTCCAAATCGCCCATTCCCGCGATCAGTGTCTTGACCTGCTGGGCCTTGGTGGCGGCATCGACCGGCTTGTCTTCATCACTCATGAAGTCGAGCAGAATCGGAGCCTTGGTTGCAAACACTTTGCTGGCACTACCGAGGGTCTCGCGCAGCTTGTTCCAGAGTTCCGGATCCATTTTGCCGGCAAAATCCTGCACCAGCCCCGTCACATCTTTAACGTACGAAGCCGGAACCCCCCCCGCAATCTTGACAACACTGCCAGCTCTGAATGCCGCTTCAAGCTCTTTGAGAGCATCCTGTGGTGTTGCCTGACCAAAGCTCATCCCCACGCCCAGAGCGAAAGTGACAGCCAGAATACCCAATGTTTTCTTCATGGAAAGTTTCCTTTCTGGTGCGGTTGTCAGGATGACTACCGACATGCGTGTATTTGAACAAAAACCAGTAACAAGGTCAAGCCGGGACTGAATGCCCCAAATCGCGGTAGTTACCACTTGACTAGCCCGGCGGCCTTGGCGAAAGTAGGGGCTCATTTTTCGCGGAGAGATGTCATCATGACCAGACCGACTACACAGGAAATTCTGCAGGCTTTCACCGATACAGGAGCCCTCCTCAAGGGGCACTTCCTGCTGCGCTCCGGGTTGCACAGTGCCGACTTTTTCCAATGCGCCAATCTGTTGCGTTATCCCCGCACAGCCGAAAAGCTCTGCAAAGCCCTGGTCGCACTGCTGCCAGAGGACCTGACCTCCGCCGCCACAACTGTCATCGCACCCGCTCTCGGCGGCATCATCGTCGGCCACGAAGTCGCCCGGGCGATGGACAAGCTTTCGATCTTTGCCGAGAAGGAGAACGACCGGCTTGTGCTGCGCCGCTTCGGCATCGCTCCCGGCGAAAAGGTTATCGTGGCCGAGGACGTGGTGACCCGCGGCGGTCGCGTCCAGGAAACGATTGACCTCGTCCGCGCGGCCGGTGGCGAAGTTCTGGCAGCCCTGACTCTGGTCGATCGCAGCGGCGGGAAAGCCAGCTTCGATGTGCCGCATTTTTCACTGCTCCAGCTCTCGCCCGTTACCTGGGAAGCGGCAGAGTGTCCACTCTGCCGCCAGGGGGTCGAGCTGGTCAAACCCGGCTCCTGAAC
>CAZMGQ010000122.1:0-6694 GCA_964565855.1 uncultured Lentisphaerales bacterium
AGAACGGATCATTTGCTCTTCCACTCGGCAATAGTCCAAGCACTCATATCATCAAGCCTGAGCCGGAGCGTTTCTCCGGTTTAGTGGCCAACGAGCTTTTCTGCATGAGGCTGGCCCGAAAAATCGGGCTCAAGGTACCGGCGGTCGCCTGGCATCAGGTGGATCAGACACCATGCTTGATCATCGAACGTTATGATCGTGTGCTTGATGCCAGCGGAAATGTGCAGCGTCTGCATCAGGAGGATTTCTGTCAGGCACTGGGTTTTCCTCCCGAGCGAAAATATCAGCAGGAAGGTGGGCCGCTCTTGCGCGATTCATTTGCCCTTTTGCGCGATTGGTCAACGCTCCCGGCGATTGACGTCCGAGATTTTCTTGATGGGCTGATTTTCAATGTCTTGATCGGCAATGCTGACGCACACGGCAAGAACTACTCATTTCTTTATTCCAATGGAGAACGTCGGCTGGCACCACTTTACGATCTGGTCAGCACCATCATGTGGCCGGAACTCTCCACCGTTCCGGCAATGAAGATCGGTAGAAGCAGATCCATCACCCGTGTCACAGCGACCCATTGGCAGAAAATGGCAGTGGAGTGTCGCATTGGTTGGCCCATGTTGCGCGACAGGGTGAGCGTGCTTTGTCACAAGCTCACAGTTGTTCTTGAGCGAGGCGAGCTGATCGATACTAGCAACGACCGGACTGTTGCACACAATCTGACCGCCGTCATACTAGAGCGGGCCAGCGGCACCCTTTAGACATGCCGGGGCTCCTGGGACTGGCGTGCGGCTGTGCTGCAGGTACGGAGCCCTGCAGTCCCAGCGAAACACGCCCTGGCTCTGAGATATTTCCGAGGAGGGTGCCGCATCGCGTAACGTATGGGGAGGGATGACTGTCACGTCGTCCTCAGGGCAAGGTGTAAACGGCGGCAAGAGCCTGCCGCCCTCCGGCCCCTCCCTGCTGGTGGCTTATTGTGCCACCAATTTTCTATCTTTCTTTTCCGCGTCTTTCCGCGTTTTCAGCGGTTTGTTTGGCTTTTTCAGTTTAGGGCTGCTGCCCCGGGCAGGAATTGAGTCAACCGGGCAGAATGCGGTAAAGCACCGGCGGCGGATCGCCTGTGGTCCAGCAGTAAAGCAGGTCGAAAACCACAATCCCGGCGGAGGCGATCAGTTCACTGGCAACCAGTCCGATAAAGACCGGTTTCAGGCGATGATAGGTCGTACCGCCGCCGAATTTGACCACCAAGGATTTGAGAAACCAGCCCAGCAGGAAGGAGCCCCAGACGTTGATGGCCGGATAGGTGCCCCAGACCAGCAGCAGCACCGGATGAATGGGAAACCGGGCAAAGCGGACGCGCAGCAGCGACAGCAGCAGTACGAGGCCGATGCCGGACGACAGCCAGCCCCAGACGCGCGGCTCGGGCGCAAAGAGTGCCAGCCGTGCCAGACCACGCGCCTCGAAGCTGTCGGTGAGGATGCCGAGGTTTTCCATGCTGCTCATCCAGCCAGCCAGCTCGTCGAAGCGCCAGCCGGGGACGTTAGTGGCGGCGGCGGCATCGGCCGTCGGTCCGAGGTTGTAGAGGGTCCAGTGTTCGGCCACAAACGCCACCGCCACTGCGCCCAGGATCACGGCCAGTGCGAGCCATAGCACTTTGCGCTGCCGCAGGCGGGCCTCCTCCGCCAGCCTCGTCGCAGTTGCGGCGTAAGGTAGCAGACACTCGCGCGGATCGGCACTGAGCGCAATGCTGGACCAATGCAGCAGAGCCAGACTGCGCGGGCCTATAAAAGCCGGGCCGGTCAGCGAAACCATCAGTTTGGTCGGCATCCAGCCGGCCTGTACAAAGGGAATTCCCGTCTCACAGACAATCCGCGCCAGCACGAGAAACATCAGTTGCAGCAGCAGGGCGAAGAAGAGCGCCATCGGCCAGCTCGCGCCAAACCAGCTCAGCAACAGCACAAACCCCGCCGTTGCCAGCAGCAGAATCCGGGCCGCCAGCACGCCGGCATCGTCGTCATCCGCCTGGCTCGCCTCCGACGTTTGCGCCTGTTGCACCCCGCCCTCGCCCCCCGCAGCCTTCAACTCATCTGCCGTTACGCTCTGTCCCGCAGCTTGGACCTTGCCTTTCGAACGACCCAGTCCACAGGCCCGGAGCAGCACGGCTCCATAGTAGCGCCGTCCCATGAAGAGCAGCACAACCGCATAGCCGATAGCGGCACCGCTGCGGATAAAACTGACATCCTCCGCCATCATCGGGATACCGGTGGTCAGCCGGTACCAGAGGCCGCAAACCGCCAGCAGCATCGCCGAAAGTCCCATTGTCAGGCTGACTTCGGAGCTGGTGAAGTAAGCCAGTCCGACAACGCAAAAATAGAGCGTCTGGCGGTTGAGCGCGCGCGAGGCGGGAGTTTCGGTCAGCAGCGGAAACTTTGCCGTTACCGGCAGCTCCCAATGTTTAAGAGCCGGCAGTACCGTACGCATTCCGGGGATGGCTTCCGGAAACCAGAGGCTGAGATATTCGAGCAGATAGAGCAGCAACAGCGGACAGAAGCCGAACCAGAAGAGACGGCTGCGATAAACATCCGGCACACCGCGTGCGCCATCGCTGCGGTGGCAGAGTCCCTGGGCAAGCTGCGCGACCGGATAGCTCAGTTGCTCGTAGCGCGACCACTGCCGGTGCACCAGAAAAGCCAGTGCGGTCGAGGCGAAGGCTGCCAACAGCACCAGCGGCCCCCAGTGCAGCAGCGGTCCGATCCAGGCGCGGAAGGGCAGCCCGCCGAGCCCGATGTAACTTGTCCCTGTCTTGAGACCGGTGAAAAACCCCCGATAGACCGTCTGGTCCATGATCAGGACGCCGTTGGCATCACGCACAGGCACCGGGTCGGGGAAGAGTTCGGGCGGCAGCAGTTTTTCCAGCAGACCATACTTGACCCACTCCGGCCTGGCTCCGCTGGCCAGCACCTGCCAGGGCATCATGATCCCGCGATGAAAGTAGCGGAAAAGCCCCGAAGTAGGCGCAAAGCAGGTCACGAGACAGACGATCATCACCAGTGCCAGTTCGCGACTGTCGAGCGCCCACCTCCGGCGCAGGCGGCTCATCACGCCGTTCCAGACAAGGCCGAGAAAGAAGAGATAGCCGAAGGCGGCCACCGGCAGATGATTCCCGATTGCCAGCGTACTGCCGAACATACGCTCGTCGTGAAAGCCGCTCAGGCCGGCAATACACAGGATGCCCAGCAGCGAAAAGAAAACCGAACGCCGGGTCAGCATTCTGCCGGAGCCGGTGGGGAGAGCGACAAGTTTTTCCATGGGGGCGGGCGTTTTCATAGGGAAACCGTGCTGCGCGAACGATAGTCGCTCGCACAACGACCATAGAGGGTGCGCAGGGTTTTGTTGAGCGATTGGGCATATTGGAAACCAACCGCCAGGGCGATGTTTTCGATCGAGTCGCCCGTTTCCCGTATCATGAGAATCGCCCGCCGTGCCCGTTCTTCGGCAATACACTGGTGAATACTGCGGTTGAGGTGTTTGCGAAAACGACGCTGGATCACCGATCGTGAGACCTGCGCCACTTCGACCACATCCTTGAGTCCAATTTTGCGGGTCGCATTGTCGCGGATAAAGGTCAGGGCACGGCGCAGAGCTTCGTCGCTGATCGCCACAAAGTCGGTTGATTCACGCGTGACCACTCCGCGCGGCGGCAGCATGATACGGCGAGGCTCGGAGTTGCCTCCCTTCATCAGATGGTTCAGCAGTGCCGCCGCCTCGTAGCCCACCCGATAGTGGCCGGCATCAATACTGGAGAGAGCCGGTGCAAAGAGATTGCAGATCAGCGAGTCGTTGCCGACACCCAGCAATGCCACGTCGCCGCCGACCGTCAGGCCGATCTGCTGCACGGCATCACGCACGACCAGTGTGCGCAAGTCGTCACAGACAAACACTGCCAGCGGCAGCGGCAGGGTCTCCAGCCAGGTGGCGAGCTGCTGCACGCGGTTCATGAAGGAGATCTGTCTTTCGGAACGTTCCTGCCACAACATCGCAAAGCTGTCGAACCCCTCCTCCAGCAGACGGTCGCGGAAAGCCACCTGCCGCTCGCTCGACCAGTTTTCATCGCTCAACCCGACATAGGCAAAATTTACAAAACCGCGCTCACGGAAGTGCTCGGCTGCCATACGCCCGATGGCGTTGTTGTCGGTATGGACGATCGGATATTTGTGACGGGTACTGATGCCGAGAACATCAACTACCGGCACGTTTTTGTCGGCGACCGCTTTGGCACTCTGGGAGTCGTGCAGACGTACAATGATTCCGTCACCCTGCCAGGCACTGAACCAGTCTGGCGGCGGTGTGTTGATGTGCTGGGGTGTCAGGTACAGCTTCCAGGGTCCATGCTGGCTGGCATAGTCTGAGATTCCCTTCAGGATATCGCGTCCGGGTGCCAGCGAAGTTTCGACCAGTGCCGCCACCATCGGAGGCCGGGTCTCGTTCTGCAGGGATTGCTGCTGTCTGCTTTTCATCGGATATGCCTGGTGGCTGCAACATATCCCGGCAGCCGCATGAGAGTCATCGCAAATATGCTGCTACATCTGCAATGGTGGAATGTCAACCGGCATGCCACTCTCGATCGACTCTTCGGCACAGATCGCAAGGACGGTCGAATAGTAAGCACTCTCGAGCGCATCGGGTGCGGGATCGTTTTCCACAATGCGGCGGTAAAACTCATCCCGCATCAAAAAATCGCCCCCGCCATGTCCGCCGCCGGCACGGTGCGGTTTGAACTCCTCGGTGCGCCTCTCGGCAGCGTGTGTATATTCGATCCGCACCAGAAAACGCCCCGGGTTGTCGTAATAGGCATACATCTTGCCCTTGGTGCCGACCAGCCAGAACTCGCGCGAATAGTCCGGCGTAAAATGAGACTCGTGAAAGGTCGCCTTGCTGCCGTTGGCATAGTTGATCGCCAGCTCCGAGTTATCGTTGAGGTTCATCTCGGGGCTCCAGACACAGTAGTCGGGGAAGTCGAGCTGCATACCGCCGTCGATCGTCAGCTTGTCGTGCTTCACAAAATAGGGGCAGGTGCTGGCCTTGTCGCAACTGCGGCACTGGAGCAGCGGATCCCCTCCCTTGCCGTAAAAATCCATCCCGCCCATGCCATAGACCTTGACCGGATGGCTGCCCATGAACCAGTTGAGCAGGTCGAGCGAGTGTGTACCTTTCTGCAGCAGCAGCGTCTTGTAGAAATCCTTCTGCCGATCGGGGTTGTGGTAGTAGTAGTTGCCGCCGACCGAACAGTTGTCGAAACAGTGTCCGATCATGACCCGGCCGATGCGTCCCTCGTCGAGCAGACGGCGCATGGTCCTGAAGATCGTCGCCTCGCGCAGCTCAAACCCGACCATGAAGATACCGGGCGATTCCTGCACCGTCCGGGCGATCAACTGCGCATCCTCCACCGTCTGGCAAAGCGGCTTCTCACAGAGCACATGCTTGCCGGCCTTGAGCGCCGTGATGGTCGGCTCGACATGGTAGGGATCGTTGGTGGCGACAATCACCGCGTCGATCTCCTCTTTGGCCAGCATCTCCTCAAGGCTGCCGTAGTAGGGAATCAGATCGCGGAATTTCGCCGGGAACCGATCAAACATGGCCGGATTAAGGTCGCAGGCGGCCACCAGCTCGAACCCCGGATGACTCTTCTCACTGTAGTAATCGGCAAAAAAATAGCCGCGCGCTCCCATGCCGACGATTCCCACTCTTACTTTTTGCATCAGCTTCTCCCAGAAAACCTCAATTCACTTCAATTGCCGTACAGTCGCCCGACTGCTGCAGCAAGCCGCCGCTGTTACCGCTGTGTGCGATCTCCCGCAGCCGGGCCTGCTGCACATCCTCAAAATGCATTGCCGGACGCAGCTCGGAAACCCGGCTGATGAGACGGACCTGCCGGAGTGTCAGGTTGCGCACATGTCGCGCATACAATCCGAAGGCCGGCAATGTGCCGAACATATCCGGGTTCGGGTACTTGCCGGAGACCTCGGGAACCTCACGCGTCAGGTGTCCGGCTGTAATCTCTTCCCCATAGCCGCCGAGCATTTCAATCCGTATATTCTGCAACTCAACATTCTCCACATATTGTTGCGGATAGCCGGTAATGCTGGAGGCGTGCGGACGTGTGACGCGATGCAGGCGCAATTCATCGCCCGTGTACTGCTCCTTGTCCGGAATGGTCTCGTTATCCACCGTCGCTTCCAGATTCTCGATCCGGACATCGCGGAGGGTTCCCGGTTGCGTAACCGGCAGGGGATTGCCATGGGCATCGCATGTCGGACGGTGCCGATCGCCGAGTTTGAGAAAAATCGGAGTCCCGACAATATCCATGCGCAGATTGCGCACAACCACCCGTTCGAGCTTGCCGCCATCGGTGGTTTCCAGCGCCAGGCCCGCCCGCCCGACCTGATAAACTTCGTTGTTTTCGATCAGCAGATCCTGGAATCCTTCACCGGAAGAATCGGTGCCGGTTTTGATCGCATTGCAGAGGCTTTTAACCCGGTTGTGGCGGATCGTGATGTTGCGGCACCCCTCCGCCGTAAAAGACTTGAGGCAGATGCCGTCGTCGATACAGTCGATATCGCAGTTTTCGATCAGAAAATCACGGCTGTCCACAATGTCGCAGCCGTCATTGTTGTCGTTAACACTGTCGCGTACCCTGATG
>CAZMGQ010000123.1:0-6641 GCA_964565855.1 uncultured Lentisphaerales bacterium
GCACAATTACACGACATGCCTGATTTATGATGTCTCAGATGAAACAGCCCTGGCATTTTTGCCGGGCTGTTTCATCTCTGCCAACTGCCCTTTGAGTGCAAATTGTCACCGAGGGCTTTTGGTTTCATCTGACTGTGCAGGCGAATCCTGCCAGATTATAGTCGGGTGTCTGGTCTGCGGAGGAGTTTCCGCAGGCGCACCAAGCTGCATTTCCTGCAACTGGCGCAAGTCCCGCTGAATCGCCTCCCCCGGCGTCAGCAACGGGATGGTCAGGGTCAGTGAATCCGGATACTCACTGCCGGGAGACAATTCAAAAATTTCATGAACAATTTTTTCGGTCGCAAAGCCTTCTTTATACAAGGCGCATGTGAGCCTGACGCTGGTTGTTCCGTCGTCGTACGACTCCAGTCGAATCATGCCTTCCGGATTCCAGACGTGCCAATTTTTATGAAGGTATCTTCCCGATTCACTTTCAAAACTTTCCTGCGCCATTCCGATCGAAATTTTGAGCGGCGTTCTGGCATATTCTTTCCCCAAAGTCAGGTCGTCGTTTAAAGCATATACTGAAGCGCCGGAGGGCAGAGAATCGAGTTTAAGCGTGAAAACCGCTTCAGGCTCTGTCGGTACAAGCAGTTGAAAGGACGCAGTAATGTTTTGTGAGGGCGGTTCCCGCTGCAAGGAACGGCAGCCGGATGTCAGCAACAGGATAGCGACACCTGTGGCAAATGATATACTGACAGCCCTGTTGATCAAAAAAGCAAGTTTCTGTTTTTCACAATTCAGATTGCAAGCAACGAAATTTATCATCTTTCCCTCTGCCAGTTATTAAAATATGTATCCTGCGGAAAAAGAGAAACGCAGTTTGTTTTTCTCATTTTCTTCATCGCCGTCCATTGTCCTGATGGGTGCAGCCACATCAAATCGTACTGGAAACTCTTCCGCCTGTATCAGAAAACCGATACCCCAGTTGCTTACCGGTCCTTCTCCGCTGAACTTGTAAGACTCGTCGCCAACATCACCCATATCGTAATATACAGCCATGTCCAGCCAGCGCAAAAGCGGCAAGCGATACTCCATTGTGAAGGACCACATGCTTTCGCCTCCGACAAGGCGACCATGCTCATCCCCGGGAGAGACTGTGCGATAAGCGAATCCGCGCAGGTTTCTGCTTCCACCCAGATAAAGACGCAGGGGAAGTGGTACCGTGTCGTTGTCGCCATAGCCATCAACACTCTCCAGACTCGCTCGTAAGCTGATTACATGCTGACCATATATTCTTAAAAAAAGCGACCCTCCCGCAGCAGTCTCAATCACATCCGTATCGCCTCCCAAAGCCTTGTTGCCAAGCGCAACTTTAGCATGCATACGAATACCGCGTGTCGGACGGATCATCCTGTCACTATAATCGCTGTTCCACAAAAAAACCAGTGAAGTGACAAGAATATCCTGATCATCGTTTAAGAGAGTGTCTATCCCGCTTTCTTCCAGCACCTTTTCATTATAAATGTCATATCCGGTGGCTGAATATCCTGCCGTCAGAAGATTGTGCTCTCCCAAACGGTATCCGCTCAGCAGGTTCCCCCCGTAACTGCGTTGATTGTAGAAGTCGCTTACCGCTTCATTATCTTCGAAAAACAGGCGAAACTCGCCATTCCAGTCGCTGTCCCGAAGTCTGGGATTCATCAGGCTCCCATCTACTCGCTGCGTCTTGTTACCAAGAGTTGTGCCCAGATTTCCCTGCAATGCGTCGCCCCGAAAAGGCGGAGCCAAGGCCAGGTTATGCTCACGCAGCCCCAAATAAAAAGCCAGCCCTTCTGACTCGCCGTACACCATTCCTATCTCAATACGACCAGTAGGTTTTTCCACTACCCTGGCCACCAAATCATAATCTGGCAAATCATGCGCACCTTCGACCAACAAATCAGTTTCTGAGAATAACGGGAGCGAAGCCAGTCGCGACTGCGCCAGCCTGAACTCGGAATAGTCGAAAAAATCGCCCTTTTTCAGTTTGATTTCACGCTTGATCATTCGGTCGGATATTTTTTCATTGCCGTACGTGGTAATCTTCCCCAAGCGCGGTTTTTGCCCGAGATCGGCAGTAAAGATCAGGTCAACCTTCGTACTCTCATCACTCCACTCTTCGAAAGCATTTACCTCGGGAAAAGGGTATCCCTCCTCCTGGTAATGATTCCGCAGACGCTGTGCGGCAACCTGCACCGAACTTCTTGAATATACGCCACCGGGTTTTACTCCGATTAAAGATTGCAGCACTTTTCTGTCGGGAACCTTTTCCAGGCTGAAGGTGATTTTACCCACCGAATAACAGGCCCCCTCACTGACAATTGGCCAGGTCAGGCTATAACCATTGAGACGAGGCTCCCATTCAACCTTTGGCTCACCAACCTCGGCTTTCGCATAACCCAGGCTTTGATAACGCTGCAAGATGGCTTTTCGGTCTGTTTCCAGCGACTCGCCGGTAATAGCTCCGATTCCCAATTTGCGGTACAAATAATTACGACGAGCCTTTAATTGTAAAACAGGAAAAAGACTTTTATCCGCGATCTGTCGATTCTCCTGAAACTTCACCTCCCTGAGCCAACCCTGCTGACCGGATTTTATGCTGAAAACAGCTATATCGATTTCCGGATCGACCCGCCTTATATCCCAATTAACCTCGGCCAGGGGATATCCCCGGAGCTGACAGGCCTCTCTCAACCGTTGGGCTGCAACATCAAACTCGGCGTATGACATTGGTTTGTTACGCTGCAGAGCCGCCAGCTCCGCCGCCTTTGCCGTAGTAAAAACCGGAGGTGTGCCGGATATCTCATATCTGACATCGCGGATAATTTGCTGCGCAGCGGCCGATACCCCCAAGAGCAAGAGAGTTGCCCACCCGAAGATGGGCAACCCTGCAATTATGGCTTTTGCGCCTTTCATGCACTTAGAATTCGTAGGCGGCTATTGCCCTGCCGAGAACTGTTGATTCGGAAGTCACGGCAACGCCCACGTTCACGAAAGCACGCTTCTCCTTGAGTTTGCCCGCTCCAAGCTGATGCGTGGCATTGACACCCATTGCACCTTCGCTCTCGTAGAAGCCGACACCGGCGTTCACGACCGTGCGTCCGGGAGCTGAGGGGGTGGCCAGGTTGCCAAGGGTTGCCGCTGCTGCAACACCGCTGTATGCCTTGTCGCGATACTTGCGGACACGACGATCCAAGTTGGAGATGGCAGCACGGTTTTCTTCGATCATCGCCCGGTTCTCACCGATCATTTTGCGATTTTCGCCGATCATCTTGCGATTCTCGCTGATCGTCTTGCGGTTCTGCGCAATATTGGCGGCGTTGCTGCTGACCTGGTGCTGCATTTTGTCCAACTGTCCCTTGTTGACAGCATCGGTCTCTCCGACTCCGGGAGCCACGTTGGTGATGCGGCGCTCCTGGCCGGCTGCGCCGACGCTAAACGTGTTGTCGGCGTCAGCCACGCTGCCGCTACCGACAGCCACGCTGTTATCGCCATTAGCAACAGCACCGTCGCCGATTGCCACGGAAGAGGCACCACCGGCAAAGGCGGAAACTCCGGCGGCAAAACTTCTGCTACCGACCGCTGCAGCACTTTCACCAAGAGCGGTTGCATAATCACCCGCAGCCTTGGCACCGGCACCGCCAGCGAAGCTCTTCTCACCGTAAGCCTTGGCTTCGCCCAACGCGACACTTGATTCGCCAGTTGCTTCAGCCCCCGCCCCACCGGCGAAGCTCTTCCTGCCACTTGCGTTGGCATTATCGCCCAGGGCCGTCGCCAGGTCACCGCTCGCCGATGCCTCATTGCCCATGGCAACTGCATAATCACCCTGAGCATCGGCGTAAGCTCCACCGGCAAGACTCTGCTTGCCCGCTGCTTTGGCGCTATCGCCAAAGGCGGCGGCATGATCGCCAGCGGCTTCAGCACCATCGCCAACGGCGGTGGAACGTAAACCGGATGCATGTGCGCTGGTACCAATGGCCACGGAGTTCTCAGCTATGGCCTCGTCACCGATGGCTATTGATCCCTGTGATTGTGCATCAGCCTTGCGTCCGATCGCAATTGCGCCCTCTTCCCGAGCTTTGGCTTCAACACCAATCGCAACAGCCTCGTTAGCGGCCTGGATACCCTGACCAACAGCAACCGCGCCATCACCGGCCTCGTTGCCTTGACCAAGAACTATCGAATCGTCACCAGCCTCGTTGTTTGTGCCCAAAACTGTTGTGCGGGCACCTGCGGTATTGCCATCACCAACAATAAAGGCATCGTCACCGGTCGCTGTATTGCCATCTCCAAATATCAAGGTACGAGAGCCTTCAACTTCATTCCCGTTACCGTGCACCAGGTTGTTGCTGCCATTAATATCATAGTTGCCGTCACCAGTAATCGTGTTGTGGTCGCCGGTGATTCCATCATTATCATCCCCGGTAATGGTATTGTGATTACCGCTGATTCCATCATTGTCGCTACCGGTAATTGTGTTGCGCTCACCATCGATCCATCAGTTCCAGTCGCCAATAATAATGTTTTTTGAGCCGGTTATAAACCGATTCGAGTCACCGTCAACTCTATTGCCATCGCTTTGAATAACGGAACCCGGGACGTTTGCACCCTCCCAGCCCGGTGCCACAGGAACACCGTTTCCTGAAATTGGATCATTATACAGCACACCAATATAGTTGTTGTTCCCGTCAATGGTGTTGTTGTCGCCATAAATCTGGTTGTCATCGCTTTGACGTGCAGCACCGATAACGTTCCCCGTGCCGACTACGGCATTGTCGTCGCCACTCACATTATTGGCCGGAGGCGGATCACCTATGTTGTCAGCCAACGTCGGCAGGTTCATCAGACAGGCGGTGATTGCGACAAAAGCTATCCATCTGTACCAAGACTCTTTTTTCATAAAAGTCTCCTTTCCCGGTGTCACTTGCAACACTCGACCATAATCTTTGTCGTAACAGACTTGCAATGTACCACCTTGAATATTGAACTCTATAACCAACGCTTCTAATCGAGCTGACCTGTTACAACACTGTGAAAGTAGCACATACCCCAAAAATTATACAAGCACAGAGTCTTCGATTTTTTTCTTCCGCAGTCAATCATGGTCATGGAGATCGAATCAGGCTGCTCGAAGCATTCGAAGGGGTAACGCCTGATACTGCTAAAACAGGTAAAACTGAATGCAAATTAACGGAGAATGTAGCAAGTTTTTCCACCCCCCGAGGATGACAAAACTAAGGTATCCGGTATTTGACAGGCCACGTTTTTGATTGCAGGGCGAGGGAAAGATGCCTACCATCCTGACACTGTTCCAGGACACCAGTCCGCTTTTCTATCACGGTGTGGCAGAGTCAGGACTCTGCCACCACATTCAGCATTTGTTTACTTTATGAACAACGCACACATTGCCCGCATTGCGGCAGAGCTCAACATCCGCCCGACTCAGGTCGAAACCACGGCCGTCCTGCTGGCCGAAGGGGGCACGGTACCTTTTATCGCCCGCTATCGCAAGGAGGCGACGGGAGAGCTGGATGAGGTGGCAATTACGGGGGTGCGGGACTGGCTGGCTCGTCTGGCGGAGCTGGATGCGCGGCGGAAGACGATTCTGGACTCGCTCAAGGAGCGGGACCTGCTGACGGATGAGCTGGCGGCGAAGATCGGGGCGACGGAAACACTTGCGACTCTTGAGGACATTTACCTGCCCTTCCGTCCCAAACGCCGCACCAGGGCCATGATCGCACGGGAGCGGGGGCTCGAGCCTCTGGCGCTGGAGTTGTTTGCCCAGGCTGAAGCCGCAGTGCCGGAGGAGATGGCGGCGGAGTATGTGGATGCCGAAAAGGAAGTGGCGGATATGGCGGCGGCGCTGGCGGGAGCGCGCGACATCATTGCCGAATGGGTCAACGAAGATGCCGATGCCCGGGCAGAGATCAGGGGTTTTTACGAGCGTGAAGCCCTGCTGGCGAGCAGGGTGATCGATGGCAAAGAGGAGGAAGGGGCCAAATTCTGCGACTACTTCGAGGCCCGTGAAACTCTTGCCAAGGCGGCGGGACACAGGGTGCTGGCGATGTTCCGGGGCGAGAAGGAGGGGGTTTTGAGCCTCAGTCTGAGGCCCGACAGGGAACAGGCCGTGGCTCTGCTGCAGGAGCGTTTTGTCAGGGGGGCCGGCGCACAGTCGCAGCAGGTGGCCCTGGCGGTGGAGGATGCCTATGGCCGGCTGATGGCGGCTTCGATGGAGGTCGAAATGCGGGCCCGGTTGCGGCAGCAGGCGGGGGAGGAGGCGATCGCCGTGTTTGCCGGCAACCTGCGTGAGCTGCTGATGGCTCCGGCTCTGGGCCAGAAGGCCGTGCTGGCGATCGACCCCGGTATCCGCACGGGCTGCAAGGTGGTCTGTCTCGATCCCCAGGGCAAGCTGCTGGCCGACACGGTGATTTTTCTGAACCAGTCCCAGGGGCATCATCGGCGCGAGGCGGCCGGTGAGATCATGCGGCTCTGCACCGAACACAAGATCGAGGCGATTGCGATCGGCAACGGGACTTACGGGCGCGAAACGGAGGCTTTTGTGCGTTCGCTGCCGCTGCCGGAAGGGGTGATCGTGGTACAGGTGAACGAAAGCGGAGCCT
>CAZMGQ010000124.1:0-6585 GCA_964565855.1 uncultured Lentisphaerales bacterium
CCCGCCTCCACCATTTTGTGACATAATGACCGCCCAGCAAGACAGCAGCCGTATTTCTGAAAGTCTTTCCGAGGAACTGAGAATCATCGATCTCGGCTCAGAAGTACCCTACGGCGAAGCTTTGAAATTGCAGGAAGAGGCGGCAGCGGCGCGGCAAAGTGGAGACTCTGCCACAGATTGTCTGTTTCTGCTCGAACACAGTCCGGTTTTTACACTGGGACGCAGTGCCGATCCGGCGAATCTGCTCTGGAATCAGGAAGAGCTTGCAACCAGGGGCATTGCCCTTGAAAACACCGTTCGTGGCGGCGACGTAACTTATCATGGTCCGGGACAGCTCGTAGGCTATCCGGTGCTGAAGCTGGGCAGCGAGGCGCGGCGCGTGGTGCCCTATGTGAATGCACTCGAAGAGACACTGCTGCAAACTGTGGCCCGGTGGGGAATCGAGGCGCGACGCGACCGGCGCAACCGTGGCATATGGGTTGGCAATGCCAAACTGGCGGCCATCGGAGTCAGGGTTTCGGGCGGTATGACGACGCATGGCTTTGCACTGAATGTGGCACCGGATCTGACGGCTTATGGCGGCATTGTGCCCTGCGGTCTGGCGGATGCGGAGGTGACTTCGCTGGCGGAACTGCTGCAGGAGGCCCCGTCTGTAGCGGATGTCAAACAGACAGTGGCGGAGATTTTTACCGCAGTCTTCGGGTACAGGTCTCTCAGTCGAGACGTTTGACTTCGACCCGCTCGGGACGGGAGTCGGCATAAGGTGGCGGGCTGACGGTGGCGGTGGCGGCATTGCGCTGGGCTTCCCGCATCAGAGCCGCAATATCCAGTGTTCCGACAACATAGAGATAGACCGCCAGTGCAAACCAGGCGGGGTTCAGGGTAATAAAGCCGAAAAACGCCACGGATCCCTGAATGATGCGGCTGGTTTTGGCGGTGAGTTCAGCCGCGGCGGAAAGATTGCCACTGACGCGTGCCTGCCAGCGCCAGAGGAGTCGTCCGGCATCCATCGGCAGTGCCGGCAGCAGATTGAAAGCAGTCCAGTAGAGGGCCGTATAGCCGACAGACTTGAGGATCGGCCCGACTATACGCAGCAGCGGCAGACAGCCGAGGCCGACCAGGAGCCAGCCGAGGATCAGGCTGCTGAGAGGGCCGGCGAGGGTGGTAAGAATATCTTCGCGCGAAGAGTGTGGTGGTTCGGCAAGGCTGGAGAGGCCTGCAAACGGGCGGAGAGATATTTTACCGGGGCGGCCGCCAAAGTGCTTTCCGACTGTCAGGTGGGCCAGTTCGTGCAGAAACACGAGAGCCAGGCAGAGGGCAAAGTAAAGCAGTGCGGCCAGCAGACCTGCCGGCTGCATCAGTGCCAGCACACCGAGCGGCAGAAGCAGCGAGAGGTGTGCCTCGACCATCAGTCCACGCACTTTTCCCAGTGGGTAACGCGTTGGAAACATGTATGGGTCAGGCAGAGCGGAGGGTCAGGACAAAATAGGCTATTGCCACGACGACCGCGATAACGATAAGGAAAATAAGTCCTTTCCAGAGGCGGTTGCTGTCGCGACGTTGAGCAAAATCCTTGGGGCGTGGCACGGCTTTGCTACTGCGGGTGGTGCGGGGGCGGAAATCGGGCATCGTTCGTTCGATCCCGCCACCCAGCGCGGGGTCGCCGTCGCGTGCCGGCACATCGTCGCCCTCAAGCATGGCGGGGATATTGCCGAAAGTAATCACATCGCCACGGAAAAGAACAGCTTCGGTGACGGACGCATCGTTGACGCGCGTGCCATTGGTCGAAGCGTTATCCAGCAACTGAAATCCTTCGGCACGCGGTGTAATAATGGCGTGAGAGCTGGAAACCGACGGGTCGTCGATAACAACGGCGTTGTCCGGCGAGCGTCCCAGTGTAATCTCACCTGCGGGCGGCAGTTCGAAACGCTGCCCCTTGGCGGGGCCATCCATCAGAACGAGATATGCCATGGACTGTATCCTTGTGTGTCGTACGTGAAATTCAAGCGATGATCAATACCGGTAGTGTTCCGGCTTGTAGGGGCCTTCGACAGGGACATCAATATAGGCTGCCTGTTCAGGGGTGAGACTGGTGAGCTTGGCACCGAGGTGCGCCAGATGCAACCGCGCGACTTCCTCGTCGAGCGACTTCGGAAGGCGATGTACCCCGATCGGGTGCTTCTCGGTCCAGAGGGCGATCTGAGCCAGAGTCTGGTTGGTAAAAGAGTTGCTCATGACGAAGCTCGGGTGCCCGGTGGCACAGCCGAGATTGACCAGCCGTCCTTCGGCGAGCAGGTAGATGCTGCGGCCATCGGGGAAGGTAAACTTGTCCACCTGAGGCTTGATCTCGGTCCGCTCAATACCGGGATAAGCCATCAGTTTGCCGACCTGGATTTCGTTGTCGAAGTGTCCGATGTTGCAGACGATCGACTGGTCGCGCATGTTGGCCATGTGTTCGATGGTGATCACATCGCAGCAGCCGGTAGTGGTGACGAAGATATTGGCGTGTGGCAGGGCGTCTTCGACCGTCGTCACCCGATAGCCTGCCATACAGGCTTGCAGGGCACAGATGGGATCGACTTCCGAGACCCAGACGCGGGCCTGGTGGTTCTTGAGCACTTCAGCCGAGCCCTTGCCGACATCGCCGAAGCCGCAGACCATGGCGACTTTACCGGCGATCATGACATCGGTGGCTCGTTTGATGCCATCGACCAGCGATTCGCGACAGCCGTAGATGTTGTCGAACTTGGACTTGGTAACGGAATCATTGACGTTGAATGCCGGCACCAGCAGGCTGCCCTGGCGGTCCATCTGGTAGAGACGGTTGACGCCGGTGGTCGTCTCCTCCGAGACGCCGCGCCAGCGTTTGACGGCCTTGGTGAAGAAGCCGGGACGTTCCTCGAGGCAACGTTTGAGGAGGCGGTTGACGATCTGCATTTCCTCGTTGTCGGTCGGGACATCCAGAATCGACGGATCAGCCTCGGCGGCGGCTCCCCGGTGCAGCAGCAGGGTGGCATCGCCACCGTCATCGACCACCAGATCGGGACCTTCGCCATCGGGCCAGGTCAGGGCATCGAGTGTGCAATCCCAGTATTCTGTAAGGGTTTCGCCCTTCCAGGCAAAGACCGGTATGCCGCGCTTGGCAATGGCTGCGGCGGCATGGTCCTGGGTGGAAAAGATATTGCAGGAGGCCCAGCGCACATCGGCGCCGAGTTCGCAGAGCGTTTCGATCAGGACTGCCGTCTGCACCGTCATGTGCAGACTGCCCATGATTCTGGCCCCGGCAAGCGGTTTGGCGGGGCCGTACTTGGCACGGGTCGCAATCAGACCGGGCATCTCATGCTCGGCCATCTCAATCTCGCGCTGGCCGAAGGCCGCGAGACCGATATCCTTGATTTTGTAATCCATCTCTTGTTCCAAAAAGTGTTGTTGCCGGGCTACTTGACTCCGAGAGCCGACTTGATCGCATCAACTTTGTCGAGCTTCTCCCAGGGGAAGAGGTCGCGTCCGAAATGACCGTAATTGGAGGTGTCGCGATAGCTCCAGCCACGGGGTGAGGTGAGTTGCAGCTCGCGGACCAGCATGCCGGGGCGGAAGTCGAAGACTTCGTCCGACATCAGCATCTGGGCGATTTTCTCCTCGGGTACGCGTGCGGTGCCGAAGGTGCTGACGTTGATTCCGAAGGGTTTGGCGATGCCGATGGCATAGGCCACCTGAATCTCGCACTTCTCCGCCAGACCGGCGGCGACGATATTCTTGGCAGCATAACGGGCATAGTAGGCGGCCGAACGATCGACCTTGGAGGGATCCTTGCCGGAGAAGGCACCGCCCCCGTGCGAACCGACTCCGCCATAGCTATCGACGATGATCTTGCGTCCCGTGAGGCCCGAGTCACCGCAGGGACCACCGACCACGAAACGTCCGGTGGGATTGATGTAAAACTCGGTATCGTTGGTCAACATGCCGGTGGGCGCCAGTATCTGCCGGGCGACTTCTTCAAGATCGCGGCGGATCTGCTCAATCGGCACATCTTCGGTCTGATGCGAAATGACGACTGAAGTCAGGGATTTGGCGATGCCGTTCTCGTGCAGAACACTGACCTGGGCCTTGGAGTCGGGCCGCAGGTAGGGGATATCGCTTGTGCCTTTGCGGATTTCGGTCAGCCGCTGCAGCAGCTTGTGCGAAAGCATGATCGGGGCCGGCATCAGCTCGGGGGTGGAGCTGCAGGCATAGCCGAACATCATGCCCTGGTCGCCGGCTCCCTGGTCTTCGGGCCGCACGCTGGAAACACCCTGGTCGATATCGCCCGACTGCCGGTGGAGGTTATTGATGTAGATGAAGGTGTCGTAGCTGAAACCTTCTTCCGGCCGGTCGTAGCCGATTTCGCGGCAAACTTCGCGTGCGATGGTCCTGGTGTCAACCTTGTCCCAGTCGCGGCACTTGATTTCGCCGATGTTGACACACAGGTTGCGTCCGACGGCGGTTTCGGCTGCTACGTGGGCCTCGCTGTCGAGCGCAAGCACTGCATCGAGGATGGCATCGGAGATCTGGTCGCAGACTTTGTCGGGATGTCCTTCACCGACGGACTCTGAAGTAAAGACATGGGAGGCGAGCAGCTTACTCATAACAAAACACTTGTTGATAATTAACGTTAAAGTGTCAGACTGCCGAGCTTGCTGCACAGCACCGAAGGGTTAGCTGGACATGAAGCGATGCGGGGCAGCCTGACAACCTGTGTGAACCGGGTGACCGGTCTGCGGATACTAGGCAACGCTCAGCTTCGTCCAGTCCATCCACTGCAGAACGAGCAGGACGATAAAAATGATGGCAGAGAGGATCGCCAGAATGCCGGCCCAGGTGAAGTTCTCCTTTTTCTGCATTGCTGCCAGGGCTTCGGGGTTGGCGTGACGATCGGACATGTAGACGTTGGGCTTGCTATCGGTACTCATGACAACTTTCCTTTGCTGCACTCCCCGTAACATAGCAGACCGGGGGAACAAATGCAACCTTATGCAAGGGCTTTAAAAATGAAACCGACCGGGGCTCGCGGTTGGAGACCGGTCGGTTTCAGACAGTGTTTTCGACGTGACGGCCGCCGCCTCCTGCGGCGCAGGATTACCGGTCCGTCGTGTCAAAGACTTCAGGCTTACGCTTCTTCTGCAGGCACTGCTTCGCGGGTAGCTTCGACCCACTGAAGGATGGCCATTTCGGCTCCGTCACCGGTACGGGGCTGAATTTTGAGAATACGTGTATAACCACCGTTACGACCGGCAAACATCGGCACGATATCGTTGAAAAGGATGGCAGTGGCCTCCTCATCGCGCAGACGGGCGGCAGCCTGGCGGCGTGCGGCAAGGGTTCCCTTGCGGGCAAGGGTAACCATCTTTTCAGCCGTCTGACGTGCAATCTTGGCTTTGACGGTGGTGGTCTGGATCGAGCGGTGCTTGATCAGCGAAACCACGAGCGAGCTGACAAGGGCCTCGCGGTGGGCGCTGGAACGCCCGAGCTTTTTGTTCTGTTTTCTATGTCGCATGACTAAATTCTCCGACCCGGCTCAGTTGTCTTCTTCTTCTTCTTCGGTTTCTTCGAGCAGTGCTGGGTCGAACTCGAAGCCCAGGGTCAAGCCAAGCTCAGCCAGTTTTTCCTTGATCTCGTTGAGTGACTTGCGACCGAAGTTGCGGTACTTCAACATATCGTTTTCGCTCTTGGAAGCCAGCTCACCGACGGTGGTGATATTGGCGTTGTTGAGGCAGTTGGCGGCGCGGACGCTGAGCTCAATCTCGTTGACGCTCATGCGCAGTACTCTGGCCAGCTCTTCGCGTTCCTGTTCGGCCGCAATATCCTCTTCCTCGAACTCGATTTCCTCTTCGTCGAACTCGACAAAGACATCGAGCTGGTGGCGCAGGATTGCCGCGGCCGCCGTGAGGGCGGAATCGGGGCTGATACGACCGTCGGTGGTGATCTCCATCACGAGCGATTCGTAGTCTGTCCGCTGTCCGACCCGGGTATTATCGACTGAGAAATTGACGCGCGTCACGGGTGAGTAAACACGGTCGATCGGAATCACGCCGATTTCCTGCTGTTCGCCTTCTTCCCATTCGGCCGGGCAGAAACCGCGTCCGACAGTCAGGAAAACCTCCATATCGAGCACGCCATCCGGTCCGATGGTTGCGATCGGGTGCTGCGGATTGAGCACCTTGACATTACCTTCGGAGGCAAAGTCGGCGGCTGTTACGGTACAGGGGCCCTTGCGCTTGATGTGAACCGAACCCGGGTTGCGGGTATGGGCAGTCACAACAACTTTTTTGAGGGCCAGGATGATATCGGTGACATCCTCGACCACGCCCGGCAACGACATGAATTCGTGCGGTGCGTCCTGGATGCGTACGGCCGAAATCGCCACGCCCTCAATCGAGGATAGCAGCACCCGGCGCAGGGAATTGCCGATCGTACGGGCATAACCAACCTCGAAAGGTTCGGCAGTGTAACGACCGTAGGTGGGGCTGGCTGTGGCCTCGTCCTTGACGACGCGCTTGGGCATTTCAAATCTACTGAGTCTGATAGGCATATAACTCCATCCTTTCC
>CAZMGQ010000125.1:0-6485 GCA_964565855.1 uncultured Lentisphaerales bacterium
TGTTGAGCGGCTGGTCGTCGTTCCAACTCCCAACTGACCATTATTGTTATAGCCTGTACCCCAGAGTGTATTGTCGCCCGTGACAAAGAGTGTGTGTTCGCCACCCGCCGCAAAAGCGATCACATTGGTGGCGATATGCAGTGCTATGCTACTGCCATTATTATTTCCAGACTTACCGTTACCCAGTTGGCCGAAGTAGTTATATCCCCAGCCATAGAGATTGCCGTCATCATCAAGTGCCAATCCATGCTCGTTACCCGCTACCACCGCCTGATGATAACCGAAAGCCGCTACATTGACGCCACTGACCGCATAACGAAAATCGTTTCCCCAGCCGTGCAACCACTTCTCATCACCGACACGCACCTCATTGACCACCGTTGACTCTTCATCAACCGAGACGAAACCATAGCGTCCGTTACGGGCACGGAAGACCTCAACCGGCCGTGCCGGACGCACTCCCAGGTAGCGGCAGAGATATTCACGCCCGAGGCCTGTTGTTTTGCGGTAGTAATATGAGCTACCAGGATCATTATAGTAATCAACCAGTCTTTTGCCGGCAAAGACGCCGCTCACGCCGTCGATATAGCCGTCATCGAATACGATACCGGGATCGCCTGTCGCCACCAGCCAGTACCAGAGATTGCGCAGTTCCGGTTCATCAATCACCTTGCGTGAGACCTCCACCTGCGGTCCCTCTATTGAAGCCGGGATATGGATCCAATGCACTCCCAGATGGTTGCGTTCATCCTTTGCCAGGATTTCAATTTTGAGATTGACGTAGTCGTACGACCAGTCAACCCCCAGATCCCAGGTGAAGCGCCGCGCCACCCCCGTCGGCTGATCGACCCCCAGCTTGTCCGCCGTACCATCGACCAGTGTGCGAATCGGAATCGCCGAAGGCAGTCCTTCATTGCCATTAAGAAAAGCCAGTGCCGCCACCTCGACCAGCGGACTGTCTGCATCATCAACGCGGTAATCGACATCGATCCAGGTCGTACCGGGACGCTGCGCCGCCGCGATCACCGAAGGCTGCGGTATCGCCGTTGAGACCAGCGGGTTATGTGTACCGGAGTATTCACGCAGATAAACGTAAACTCCCTTATTCATGGTTTTGAAGAGATCGCCACGCAGATTAAAATCGGCGCTGGTAAGAGTACCGGCTGTGTACATATAGACATGATTAAACTGTGCATCATAAAAACGATGTGAAGAATTCGAATATCTTGCATGAGTGCCGTCAGCAGCAACACCGTAGATATAGTAAGCTCCTGAGTCGTTATTGCTACCCCGCACAAAGTTCCCTTGTGTGTCAAAAATCTGACGAAGAAAAGGTGTGCCGATATTACTGAAGGCATAGACTTCACCGTTGGCGGCGACGCCTACACCACGCGGATTATCAGCGGCGAACTGTCCCGGCAGGGTACCGGAACTACCGATCGTGCGCAGATAGGTACCGCTTGGATTAAAGACCTGAATACGAGAGTTGCCGGGATCGGCGACGAAGATTTCACTGCCATCGATCGAGACAGCAATGAGATGCACATCATTGTTGTTAAAGGTGAAGAGTCCTTCCGTCGAACCCGCCCCTCCCCATGAGCGGATAAAATTGCCGTTGCTGTCGTAGGCCTTCACCAGATGGTCACCACGGTCAACGATATAGGCGTTGCCGCTCTCATCCACAGCGATCCCGACGATATAGCCGCTGAAGGGGCCGATCTTGCGGATATAGGTACCATCCTCCTGGAACTGCGCCACCGTCTGCGGCGATTCCAGTTGTGAGACATAGACAAAGCCTCCGCCGACGCCGATACAGCGCTTATCGACCTCGCTGTCGGGTCCGGTAAAGCTCAGGTTATCATAGCGCCAGTTATCCTGCGGCATCGTCTGTGCCACAACTGTAATGGCCGCGCCCAGAGTCAGTACGACGGCTGCGACTTTAAAACTTCTCATGGTCTTCTCCGCTGAACAGTTGGTCTCTGTCTGAATGCCCAACCTGTTGTAAAAACCGATTCACTACGGGCGTGGGCAAAGCCCGCCAACCCGCCACTCACTCTCTCCAGTGATTACGTTGGATGTACTGGTCACACGACAAATCCGCCAATACGAGTAAGTTAATAGTAATTATTGCTTATTGCGTCAACAACTTTTTTCAAACCTCGGCTTCGCCCAGTGCCACCTGTACCAAGGTCTCGATATGAGCATCCATCGTATCGAAACAGGGGATCAGTGTATGGCGGTCGTCCAGCAGCAGGGGCAGTTCTGTACAGCCCAGGATTACCACCTCCGCCGCTTCGGCCGCGACCAGACGGGTGATAATACCGACAAACTCCTGCCGCGTTTTGTCACGTACGATGCCGAGTTCGAGTTCAGCAGCGATCCGCTGCTGGATCAGCTCCATCTCCGCCGGTTCGGGGATGCTGACCCTGATTCCCGCCGCCCGCAAGGGGCCAACCAGAAAGTCCGACTCCATCGTGAACTTTGTCCCCAGCAGAATAACCGACTTCACACCGCGGCGCAGCAGTTCCTGCCTGGTACATTCCACCGAACTGACCAGCGGGATCGGCGACCGGGCAGCCAATTCATTAAACACCACATGCGGCGTCTGGGCAGTCAGACTGGCAAACTGCGCACCGGCTGCCGCCAGACGCTCGACACTCGCGGCCAGATAGTCCGTCAATCCGGCAAAGTCACCTGCCTGAAAGTAATCGAAGACACGGTAGGAACTGAGGGAGTCAATCACCAGCGGTGCCAGTATCGTCTCGCCCTTCACCCGCTGGATTCCCTCGATAATGCGGCGATAGTAAACGATGGTCGACTCGGGGCTCGTACCTCCGATCAAACCTGCTTTGCGGATAGTTTTCATTTTCCCTCCTGATTTCCTAGTCAAAACTCCAGCTCAGACCCACCCCCAGTGCCCGTTCTTTGAGGCGTGATTCCATGGTCACCACATCGCCTGCCGAACGGCTGTTGATGGTCTTTTCGAAGACATGGGTATAGGCCGCATTGAGTGTCAGCCTGGGGTTGATCTGGTAGCCGAAGCCCAGAGTCAGGTGCGACTCGACAATTGCCGGGAAGCCGACATTGCGCAACAGCTCGTAGCCGAGTGTCGGCACTTGTTTGCCCTGGACCTCGGTCACACCTGCCGGATTCCAGCCATGATGTTCGCGAACGGGGTTGGCGGCGTAATTGAAGCCAGCCCGCAGGGTCAGATCCTGTGTCGCGCGATACTGGGCTCCGATGGCATAAATCCACTGATTTTTCCAGTCGAAGTCATCATAACCATCACTGTCGCCCCAGGTCAGACGCTTGAGGTTGAACTCCAGCAGCCAGTCGGAGTTGGGCTCCCAGGCAATACCGGCCGCATAGATCGCCGGCTGTTCCAGCTTGAGGTTGTCTTTTTGCTTGTCGCCCAGGAAAGCATCAAAATTGTAGAGATTTTTGAAGTTTGCTCGTTGTGGAGACGTATAAGACAGGCCCCAGCGCCAGGCTCCCAACTGCTGGTTGAGCCCGACTATGGCACCGAAGGTAAAGTCGTCGCTCTCGCCCTGACCGAGGTCGAGCGTACTGTAGTTCAGGTGCAGAGCCACACCGGCCGAAAGACTGTCTGTCAGCCGGTAGGCCAGCGCTGGTGAAACCTTGGCGATGCTGAGCTTGGTAAACAGATCAGCCTCATAACCGTTGCCAGGGTCGCCATCCAGGTCCCAGCCCTTGCCCCGATAATCCACCCCCATGCCCGAGATGCCATAGGCCCCGATGCCCAGTGTTAGCCGGTCGCTCAGCGGATGCGTGTAGCTCAGGAATGGGATCAGCATTACAGGATCGTCACTCCCGCCCGTGAATTCGCCGGCCGGAGTCGTAATCGTCGTCGAGACGTTCGGCTTGAACAGCGTCAGCCCGATCACCAGGTCATTGGCAGCCGCAGTCGGGAGTGCCGCCAGACCCGCCGGGTTGTTTACCAGTGCGGTTATTCCATCCTGCGGGGCTGCTACGCCGACACCGCCCATCGATTCGGAGATCGCACCGACCCCCTCAAGATTGTCGCCGTTCGTGGCATGACAGGTCAATGTCATGGCCGCAAGCAACGCAACTGCCAATACATGCCGATCCGACCGGCGTGAATGCTCTTTTTCGACTGTTTCTTTCTTCATGCTGCTCTCCCTCTTGTTGGGTACCCGCTTTACGCTTGATGCGGGTGGTGTTGGTGGTTTGCGATAAGCTGTTTCACAGTATCTGTCGCAGCAACGATCATCTTGAACAGAATGTTGATACAGTAAAGACGACTAAAGCGATCAACATAGTAGAGTATTAGTATTTTATTTGCAAGCCGATAATTTCTAAATTTTCCACACTCTGTAATCTGCCGTTTCATTCGCCAGATTACAGGCCTTCACCTGTCCCGAGCTGGAGCTCGGGGCTCCCAGGCTGGGCAGCCACTATCCTTTCCGCATTTTTCTGCGCTTTCCGCGGTTGTTTTTGCGGACGGCTCGGCGAGCCGTCCCTACCTTTTCCCACGGTTTTCCCGGGAGGGGCAAGTGTCACCTTGCCCGGAACGACATGACAGCCGTCCCTCCCGGTGGCAGAGTCCGCACACTGCCACAGTCTATAAGCTGGCCTTTTTGCTTTCTATTTTACCGGCCCTTTCCAAGTCTCCAGAAACTTGGCGTAAACCTCCAGCACATTGTCGAAAACCGAGAGTCGGGCCACTTCGTACCCGTGGCTGTTTTCGCGTACATGTCCCATAACGGCCACTGCCGGTGCGCCGCCGGTATCATATACCGCACTGGCGTCCGAGCCGGGGCGCGAATAAACAGCCCGCTGCAACTGGACCCCGGCCGCATCCGCCGCCTTTACCAGCGCCATGTTCAGCGCATGGTCGTAGCTGGTCCTGCGATCCTTGATCCAGAGCCCCGGCCGCCCATCCAGCTTCAAACGGGCGTCAGACATTATCGGACAGCCATCGATGGCGATAAATGCCGCCGGCTGTTCTCTGTGAGCAAGCACCTTGGCTCCGTGGCAGCCACCCTCTTCATGAACTGTAAACGCCAGTATCAGGGGCCAGTCCGGCAACTTCAGACCATTTTTGATACGCTCCAGCAGGCGCAGCAGCACAACCATCCCCATCCGGTCGTCGAAGGTCCAGGCCGCCAGGAAGGGATCGTCAGGGCCGCCCATCACCAGCGGTCCCCGCCCCGCCCTCTCCGGCACCATCGTAGCACCCTCGTGAATCCCAAGCTTGCGCAACTGCGGCTCGCTGAAGCCGGTATAGACACAGCAGTCGCTCCACTGGATCACCTGATTCAATACACGTACATGTCCGCTGCCGCATGAGAGAACCCCCTTGATTATCTGATCGTCTCCCATGATATCCATAACCCGCTCACCAATCTTGTGAGGCATCAGACCGCCGGAGGGCGTTACCATCAGCCGACCGTCAGGCTCGATGCGATTCACCATCAGGGCTATCTCGTCCAGATGGGCTGCCAAAACAACCGGATCTCCTGTCTTGCCCTCTGTCAGACGCACCAGAACATTGCCCGCCGCATCAGTTTCGGGCGCGAAGCCCAGCGCCGAGATTTTGGAGGAGACAAAGCGCGCCATCGCATCCTCACGTCCGGGGGGTGCCGGGATGTCCAACAGCTCGCCCAGCAGAGTCACTGCCGGATGCCTGTAAGCAGCCGCATATTTCTTTGCAAGATCATTCATGGCTCACCGTCTCCTGTCTTTTCTCGCCGGTATTTCTTTATACAGAGATTGCCCTCAGATTATCCCACACCCTCCTCCTGCAAACCAGCAAAACAAAAAGCACATCTGGAGGGCTGCAGACTCTTGCAGCCGAATGGAAACGCTGACAAATCCGCCTCTGAAGCTGCAACTGACGCTCTCGCTTGACTAGCTCTAAAATAAGACCTTCATCTATTTGTCGACGACCTCGTAAACGGCGCAGAGCATAGTAATTCTGGCGACTCATACCAACAAAATCACAAAGGGACGTAATGCTGATATTATTGCGCTTTGCCTCGTCTGCTACGTCATTTACACCTTGCCAGCGTGTTTTTTTTTGAACTCATCCACATCAGATATATTCCCCACCCGACAGGCCATCCGTAAATAAGACTCAGCCATAAGGTGTTCAATAGTCTTGGTGGACAGAGCCTTCTCAAGCTCTTTTACACGCCGACGCAACTCTTTCAACTCGTTGTTCTCTTGCACTGTCTCTACCCTGATAATCTTTCCGACCAGTTGGTCCTTGCCATACTTGATTGCCCATCCACGAATGGTACCCTTGCCACCTATTCCAAAACGACGTCTGGCTTCCCCAAATGAGGAAACCTCACCGCTTTCAATGGCATTTAAAACACGCAACTTGAAAGCTTCACTATACAGAATAGTTTTCCGCATTGCATCACTCCTTACTGTTAGGTCCTGTTTGAGGTGTCAATATATATCAGGACGGGACAGCAGGTACGGAGCCCTGCGGTCCC
>CAZMGQ010000126.1:0-6476 GCA_964565855.1 uncultured Lentisphaerales bacterium
ATGGCACTGACGGTCAGCAGATTGGCTGCCAGAACCAGTGATCCCAGCAACCAGCCGAGACTGCAGGCCGGACGACGTTGACCGGCGAGCGTGGCCTGTTGCAGCAGAAATTCCAGACCGCGCCCGGTTAGCAGAAGAGCCGGAACTGTGGCATAAACCCAGTAGCGGGCAACATGCGGCATATAGTCACGCAGATGCGAGTAAGCCAGAAAAAGCCCGATTGCCGCCAGAAAACTCAAGGCCAGCCAGACCATGTGTCGGCCGCGACGTCCGTCATGCCGCCAGAGGGCGAAAACGCCGACGATACATAGGGCGACACCGACCCAACTACCGCCACTGAGAAGTGGTCCGAGTTGCCAGAAGTAGGCAACCAATTCGCCGGGCAACGAGGCAAGGCGGTCCCACTGCAGGGCTTTGCTGCCGATATGTTCCGGTGCGCGTGAAGCCCCGATATACATCGGCAGGTTGACGAGAACAGGCAAGGCCCAGATCAGCAGGCTGCGCCAGATGTTCCGCCAGCCATTGCGCCTGAGCGTCAGCAACAGTGCCACGGCTGCCAGACCGCACCAGATGAACAGTCCGGCAAAATGAAAGGTGACAAATCCCGTACCGGCCAGAACCAGGGTTGCACCAGCCTGCAGATGTTGCCGACGGGTGGCCGGGGTGGCTTCCATTGCCTCTCCGGGTAATTCGCCATCGCCTGTAGTCGTATGCTTCCACTGCCAGGCCAGAGCGGCAAAAGCCAGGGAGCCAGCGGCGGTCCAGAGGCTGTAGAAAGCGATCTCGGATGCATAGTGCAGCAGCAGGGGGTTGGTGACGACGAGCAACGTGACTAGAACACCCGGCCAGCGACCGAGTATCTGCCACAGGGCAAAGAGGATCGCAAAGACCGTGATCGCCCCCGCAAGGGCTGAAAGCAGAGCCCCGCCTGTCTCCATACCGCAGAGACTCTGCCAGGGTCGCATGAAGAGATAGGCACTGGGGGTCTGGGTGCAGAAAGTCTTGAGGTGTTCGTAGGCCAGCAGGTCGGCAACGGGCAGGCGCTGCCCGAAGATGCGCAGGATCTCGTCCGTCCAGAGAGCCCGGCCGCCGATGACACTTGCTCCCAGTGCCAGCAGGAAGGTTACCACTCCCGCCAGCAGGGGAAGTGCCCACCTGATGATTCCGGGGCGATGTTTTTCCCGACTCTCGTGGCCCGGCACAGCCCCGCCCTCCATTTGATCAGCGTCGATCGATAATTTCGGCCAGCGGTTTGCGGGCAGTTGCGTGGCGATCCGGATCGCCGGTCATGGCGGGATACCCCAGTGGCAGCATCACGATCGGCTCCAGCGTCGGCGGCAGGTCGAACTCGCGGGCAAAGAGCTTGGCATCGAAAGCTGCAATCCAGCAGGTGCCGAGTCCCTGTTCGACCGCGGCGAGCGTCATGTGATCGGCGGCGATGGCAGCATCGATATCGACATGCAGTTTGCCATCGAACCGGCGGTAGGCGACATCGTGCTGACCACAGATGGCGATGACCAGCGGAGCTTCGGCAAACCACTCGCGGTCGTAGCAGCGACGGGCTTTGGCGAGGGCTTCCGGCGATTCGAGCACCATGAAAACCCAGGGCTGCAGATTGCAGGCCGAAGGTGCAACTCGTCCGGCCTCGAGAACGGCGTTCAGTTTTTCAGGTTCAACCGGACGCGACTCGTAGCGGCGGACAGAAAAACGCTGACGGATGATTTCTTGAAAGGTCATTTATCTCTCACGTGGATCGGATTATTACAGTTGTGATCAGCGGGCATATTCGACACAGCGCTTCTCGCGGATGACAATCACCCGGATCTGGCCGGGATACTGCAGCTCGGCCTCGATGCGACGGCTGATGTCGCGGGCCATCAGCATGGCCTCTTCATCGGCCACACTGTCGGGATCGACAATTACACGCACCTCGCGACCGGCCTGGACGGCGTAGGTTTTGCGGACGCCCTCGAAAGAGTTGGCGATCGATTCGAGCTTTTCGAGACGCTGCAGATAGATGCCGGTTGACTCCATGCGGGCACCGGGCCGCGAACTGGAGATGGCATCGGCTGTGGCACAGAGAACACCGTAGAGCGAGGCCTCGGACACTTTGTGATGGGTGGCGACACCGGTAATGACCTCCTCCGACTCGCCACATTTGCGCAGAAAGTCGGCCCCGATGGCGGCGTGGGAGCCTTCGACCTGATGATCCATGGCCTTGCCGATATCGTGGAAAAGGCCGACGCGCCGGGCAACAGCCGGATCGAGCCCGACCTCCGGCGCCATGACACTCATCAGGCTGGCAACTTCGATCGAGTGCAGCAGCACATTCTGCGAATAGCTGGTGCGAAACTTGAGGCGGCCCAGCTTTTTGACGAGCTCGGGATCGACCGCCTGGATGTTGGCGTTGTACACGGCTTCCTCACCAGCCTCGAAGAGCAACTGTTCCATGTTTTCTTCGATTTTGGCGACCACCTCCTCGATGCGGGCCGGATGAATGCGACCATCGGCCACCAGTGCTTCGAGAGCCTGGCGGGCGATTTCGCGGCGGATCGGATCGAAGCCGGAGATGACGACCGCTTCGGGGGTGTCATCGACCAGCATCGTGACCCCGGTGGCGGCTTCGAGAGCGCGGATATTGCGACCTTCGCGGCCGATGATGCGGCCTTTGATGTCGTCGCTGGCGAGCGGGACGGTGCTGGTGACGGATTCGCAGGCATGTGAGGCGGCGTAGCGCTGCATGGCGGTGGCGAGGATAACGCGCGCTTCGCGGTCGGCCGTTTCGCGCGCCTCCTCCTGTACGCGCCGCACGAGCCCGCTCAACTCGCCACGGACATCACGCTCGACCCGGTCGAAGAGATCGCGTCGCGCCTCTTCGTGAGTCATGCCGGCCAGTTTCTGGAGGCGGGCGTCCGATTCGCGCTTGAGTTTTTCGGCTTCGGTCTCACGTTTTTCAACAGACTCCTGGCGTAGTTGCAACTCGCCCAGCTTGGTATCTACCGTCTGTTCCTTGCGGTCGAGCACGGTCGCCTTGCGGTCGAGATTCTCTTCGCGCTGCGAGAGGGCGGTTTCGCGTTTGGTGAGCTGGGTTTCGACGGCGTTCAGCTCGCTGCGTCGCTCCTTGGTGCTCTGTTCAAACTCTTCCCTGGCACGGATAACCTCCTGCCGGGCCTGCAGTTCGGCCTCGCGCCGCATACTTTTGGCATCGCGTTCGGCCTCTGTCAGCTTAACGTTTGCCTGGCGCTCGCTCGACTGCGACTGCGCCCGCGCCATCAGCGTTCGTGCCAGGAAACCCAGCACGATGCCGACAGCGACGGCAACAATTCCCATCAACATTTCCATGATATGCCACTCCAGATGTTGCTGCCTGTGGCGGACAAGAAGGAACTCCCGCATCCCTTGGCCGAATCCGTGCGCTCCTGCGAAGAAAAACCCGGAGCGCACAGTATCAGCCAACACGAACTCAACAGCAATCAGTGGACATTATGAAATATAAGTGCCTTTTTTGCAAGGAATCGTAGAGGCCGGGAACGCAGGGCTTTGTACCTGCAGCAAACGCTGTGGTCCGACTATCAGAGGATGCCGCTGACAAAGGTGGGATAGGGACCGTTGTCGTCGAGGCGCTTCAGCAACAGTGCGAGCTCCATCAGGTGGTAATCGCCCCAGAGGCTGGATTCGCCATTGGTGACCTTCTTGCCGCGCGGCACGTAATCCCAGTGGTTGGGCCAGTGATAGACCGAGTGCAGCAGCAGTCCCTGATGACGGGGCGCGGTGGAGAGGTAGGGCTCCTTGAAGAGCGTGCGAGCAACCGTCAGACCGGCCTGGCGGTAACGTTCGCCACGCTTGGGCCCCATCAGCTTACCGAGACGCAGCAGCCCCTGGGCCGCGATGGCGGCGGCAGAGGAGTCGACCGGCTCGTAGTTGTTGTAGGGGTCCGAGTTGCGCTTGCGCCAGTCGCCCATCTTATGGAGCTGCGGGGCACCATCGTCCCAGTAGGGAATGCCGTCGGCGGCGGTGACGTCATCGATCCAGTGGTCGCAGGTATCGATAGCGGCCTTACGGAAGAGGGCCAGGAGTGCCTTGCGGTCGAGTCCGGCAACGCTGGGGAAGTCTTCTTCCGGCAGTTTGCTGAGAATCTCGAGCTGTTCGGCATAGCCGAGCATGGCCCAGGCGAGACCGCGCGTCCAGGTCGAGAAGGGCGAGTAGCCCTGCTGGGTGGCACGGGTGCGGAAGCAGCCGTCGGTACGGTTGAAGATACCCTCGTGGGCGGTGCGACCGCGGACGTCGTAGGTATGTTCGGAATCGCCATGGAAGATGATGAAGCGATCGGTGGTGACGGCATGCTGCAGGGCACGTTCGAGCAGGTTGATACGCTGGTCGTTCTCACCCATCAGCACATGGCCGAGACAGTGCGAGGCCACCAGGATACGCAGGCTGCGCATGGTATCGACAAAGAGCGAATGCGGCCCGTTGAACGACTGGATGAAGCCCAGCCCTTCCGGCAGGGCGGTCCAGCGACTGGCCTGGACAGCACCCGAGAGGCGGATGGCCAGACGGCAGTACTCAGCCTCGGTTCCGGCCGGATCCGGCAGTGTGCCTTCCGTCACAAGGCGCAGCAGGGTGCCGTAAGTGGAGAGGTTGTTGAAGCCATGGTCATGTACCCCGACATGGGTCAGGTGCGGTGCCATGTTCTGGTAGATACGGTGGCGACCGGCCAGCATCAGCTTCTCGGATCCGGTCGCTTCGCCGGCCAGCAGCATGATGCCGTACTGGAAGCCCTGGGTCCACTCGGTCCAGCCACGGGTGGTGTATTTGCCTTTAACGGTAAAAACCGGTGTGCCGAGGGAGGTATCCCACGTACGGTCCAGGCTGGCGGATTTGGTGGCGGCCAGCTCAAACGCTTTTTCGACCGGCTTGCGCAGATCGGCGGGGGTCAGGGTCATGTTGACTTTCATTCAATTCTCCTTGGTTTTGTTAAAGTTCCGGGAAGGATGAAGGACTGCTTCAGCCCAGTTTCTTGCCCATCAGTGCCACCAACGGGCGAACTTCTTCCATGAAGCCCGCAAACTGGTCCGAGGGCCACTGTTGGGCGGCATCGCTCAGGGCGTTTACAGGATCTGGATGTGCCTCGACAATCACGCCATCGGCACCGGCGGCAATACCGGCCAATGCCAGCGGCAGCACGAGGGCACGGCGACCGGCCGCGTGGCTGGGATCGACCACGATCGGCAGGTGGGTCTCCTGCTTGGCGACAGCGATGGCACCGACATCGAGCGTGCCGCGTGTGGCCGTCTCAAAGGTACGGATGCCACGCTCGCAGAGCACCACATCGGGGCAACCGTTGACGAGCAGGTATTCACCGGCCGAAATCCATTCCTCGATTGTCGTCGCCATGCCACGTTTGAGCAGCACCGGACGTCCGGAAGCAGCGACACACTCGAGCAGATGGTAGTTCTGGCAGTTGCGGGCTCCGATCTGCAGCATATCGGCCACGGCGGCAACCTGCTCGACATGGGTCACGCCCACGACTTCGGTCACCACAGCCACGCCATATTGGGCTTTGGCCTCGGCCAGCAGTTCTAGACCTTTTTCGGCCAGGCCCTGGAAATCGTAAGGCGAGGTTCGCGGCTTGTAGGCTCCCCCGCGGATGATGCGCACGCCACAGGCCGTCAGGTGCTTGACTGCCGTCATGAACTGCTGGCGGCTCTCGATCGCACAGGGACCGGAGATCACCTGAAAGTCACCGGCCCCCAGCGGATAGGGACCGACCATGACGCGCGAGTCTTCCGGACGACATTCGCGACTGGCGACTTTGTAGCGTTTCTGAATCGGCAGGACGGTGGCCACCGGCTCAAGCCCCTGCAGGGTTTCGAGCGAGCGGTTGGAAAGCTCGTCGCCCACAGCGGCCACAACGGTGCGCTCGACCCCCTGGATGACGCGCGGGGCATAGCCCAGCTCGACAACGTGTCTGGTGACCTGATCAATTGCCGCCTGGTCGGCGTTCGGTTTCAGTACGATAATCATGATGTCTTTAATCCTGATCGGGAGAGGCGGAATATACAAAGCAAGCCGCGCCACCCCCGGGTGTCACGCGGCCTTTCCGTGTCTGCGATTGGCTGAAAACTGTGCTGCCAGTCCGTTCAACCACGCAAGCCGGGACGCGCGACGCCCGGCATGGTAAACGAAATCTGGCAAAACGTTGTTTTCATGTTCTTAAAATGGATAAACCGACACCCCTCAACATGGCACATAAGGCCATTTTGCGCAAGCCAATAGTGGAGCCGAGAAAAATGCCGGGACCGCAGGGCTCTTTACCAGCAGGCTTCGGCCATCAGGCCGCATGACTCGCTACGCTCGACACGCAACGCGCGGGGTAATACATGCCACTTTTTATTAAGGTGGTTGTATTGGCACTCTCCTGACCCGAGCCAGCGCTCGGGGCTCCCAGGCAGGCAGCATCAGCCTACGCCAAGGCT
>CAZMGQ010000127.1:0-6473 GCA_964565855.1 uncultured Lentisphaerales bacterium
GGATTGCGTTGACCGTAGCGCAGGACACTCTGACCGAGCAGCGTCACATCGCGCGCGCCATCGGCCACAGCCTGCCGCACCTCTTCGATCACATCCAGGGCGGGGCGGCTGTATTCGCGGCCACGTACATCGGGGACGATGCAGTAGGTGCAGCGGCGTTCGCAGCCCAGCAGGATCGTCACAAACGCCAGCCTCTGTCCCGGCTGGTGCGCCACTACCACGTCATCGCGTCCTTCGGCGGTGATAGTGGTCGTTGCGGACGAGCCATCGTCGCGTCCCAGCTCGCAGACCGGTCCCAGCCCGGCCCGTACCCGTTCGACTACGTTCGGGATGAGTGCCGTGGCACGGGTGCCGACGGCAAAGTCGAGCCCCGGGATGCGGCGGAAGAGGTCTTCGTTGAGTCGCTGGGCCATACAGCCCATGACACCCACGATCCGCCCCGGACGTTTGCGGCGCGGTGCACAGAGCAGCCCCAGTTTGCCGAGCGCCTTGTCCTCGGCCTTGCCACGGACACTGCAGGTGTTGACGATGACCAGGTCGGCCTCGTCCTCGCTGGCTGCTGCGGCATAGCCGCAGTCCTGCAACAGGGCGGCGACGGCCTCCGAATCACGCACATTCATCTGGCAGCCATAAGTATGGATGGTAAAGGTCAAAACAGATTCTCCGGAAAAACAATATGGTGCGGCACGCCTCTAGATCATCGCCGCCCGTTCCTTCAGGCGGCGCATCTCGCGGATGATGACCGACCAGACGATGATCGCCGAGCCGAGATCTGAGAGCGGCATGGCGTACCAGATCCCCGAAAGGCCGAACCATTGCGGCAGCCAGTGCAGCAGCGGAATCAGCAGGATTGCCTGTCGCAGCAGCGAGAAGAAGATCGACATGCGCGGATAGCCGATCGACTGGAAGTAGGTTGTGGTCATGATCGGCACGCCGATCACGGGGAAGGCCATCGTCATGCGACGCAGTGCCGGCATGGCGATTTCGATCAGGTCGGCCTCGGGCGTAAAAGCCCGCACGGCCAGAAATGCACCGAGCTGCACGATAACCGTACCCACGAAGCAGATCAGTGTAGCAATTTTTCCGACCAGAATAAAGGCTGAGCGAACCCGGTCGAGACGCCGGGCACCGAAATTGAAGCCGATGATCGGCTGGACTCCCTGCGAAAGTCCGAAAACCGGCATCAGCATCAGCATTGTGATGCCGTTGACGATGCCGATGGCGGCGGTGGAGTTGAGGGCCAGCATTTCATCGCCGCCGGCGCAGCGGCGGATGCTGCGGGTGAAAACGACGAAGACGGCGCTGGCGACGAGCTGCAGCAGAAATGGCGACATGCCGATCGCCAGCGCATCGAAGACCAGGCGCGGCCGGATGCGGATGTTGCGTCCGCGCAGACGGACGATGGCATGTTTGCTGCGGAAATGGCTCAGGACATAGATCGAGCTGAGCATCATGGAGATGATGGTGGCGATGGCGGCGCCCTTGATACCGAGCTTGAAGCCGAAGATGAAGATCGGGTCGAGGATGATGTTGGCAATACCGCCGATCAGCATCGAATACATGGCGCGTCGGGCGTTGCCCTCGGCCCGCATCAGGTGATTCATTCCGAAGCTGATATGGGTGAAAACGTTACCATAGAGGATGACGCTCAGATAGTCGCGCGCATAGGGGATCGAGGTCTCCGTACCGCCGAAGTGTTCGAGCGTCATGTCAAGCGTTGAAAGGGCGACGATCGGCAATATCATGAAGAGGACGCAGAAAAGAGCCAGCGACTGGCCCAGCACTTGCTCGGCCTCGTCGCGCTTGTTCTGACCCAGTCGGATCGAGAGCAGCGCCCCCGAGCCGACCCCGATCAACATGCCGAAGGCCGCCAGGATCGCCATGTAGGGCATCGTCAGGGCCAGGCCGGCCATTGCGTCGCGCCCGACTCCCTGCCCGATATAGAGCCGGTCCACGATATTGTAAAGTGCGTTGACGACCATCGCCACCATTGCCGGCGCGGAAAAGCGCCAGAGCAACACTCCGACCCTCTCGGTCGCCATCGGGGGCTGTTTTTCTTTATCTGCGTCCTCTTTTTTGTGAGACATATTTTCTTCGACATCATCCATCGTAACGTCCATAACGTTGCACAGCGGCCATCATCAGGCGCATTCCGGTCAGGCGGCTGCCGTTGTTGATCGAGCCGGCACCGCTGAAAACCAGACCGCGCGTATCGCCGACACGCTCCAGATCGCGCAAAAACTCCGCCACCATTTCGCGTTCGTTGTTGCGGCTGTATGTAAAGGGGGCGAGCTGCCCATAGATTACAGAATCGGGCATGTGGTGCCGGATATCATCGGCACGCACGGTCGGCCCGAAGTTGTTGCCCTGCAGCTTCAGCTCGCCCAGCAGCGGCAGCAGGTGCGACATCTCGGAATCGCTGTGCTGAAAGCGCCGGTCGTCGGGCTCTGGTGCATAACGTTCGAAAACCATCCGGTGGATCGGCATCGCAAAAGCCTCGTACATCTCGGGCGAGAAGAGGCAGCAGTTATCGTCGGCCCAGCCCCAGCCGCGTGGCGCTGTTTCAGGCGTATAGCCGGCTTCCTCATCAAAAATCTGTGCCCGTGCCAGAATCGCCCGGCCGATCACCTCGCCGAAACGGCGGAAAAGCCCCGGGTCGTCGTAGTAGAGCATTAGTGTGTTTTCGACACCGAAAATCGAACAGGCAAAGGTGCAGGGGCCGCGCTGACCGCGATACAGGGGAACTTTTTCTCCCAGGTCCGTCAGGCGTTTTTTTTCGCTTTCCCAGTCTTCCCGCAGCACAAAGTCGCGCAGGTTTTCCAGCCGCTTTTCGACCCGGTCGAGCAGTGCCGACAGCTCCTCGTTGCTGTCCGCCGACTGGTTCAGCCACCAGGAGCCCTTGGCTCCGCCGATCCAGGTGTTTTCGGCTTCAAAAATATCGTACAGCTCGCCCGTCTTCGGCCAGCCACGCTGCGGATCACGCGCCTTTTCGCGCAACGTGCGGCGTCCGACAATCTTTTCGGACAGATCGTTGTAGCGGCGCGAGATTTCCATTGCCCAGGCTTCGTCGTTGGCAAAGCGGTAATAGTCTTCCTCGATACCCAGCTCATCGTACACACATTCGTTGGTCACGTAGGCCCCGAAGGCACAGTGGGGAATATCGCGCCCGAAGGGATCACGACGTGCAACCTCATTTTCGCGCCAGAAGAGGTCCAGATCAAGCGGTGCCAGTCCACCGGCGGCTTCAGTTTCGGCCAGCAACTGGTCAACCATCCGTTGCTGCTTGTCGTTCAGCTCACTATAAGCGCTCATCCTGTTCTCCATCCTGCTCTTCGAGGTTCAAAAAATCAGCCAACTCGCTTTTCAGCCGGGTTTCCAGCCAGGGGGTCACTCCCCAGGCCTCACGCAGCGCGAGGTACTCCTCCACCACTGTCGTCATGCCCGGGCGGACTCCCCGCTGGGCGCGGATCATGATGTTGCGGGCGGTGGCTTCGGGTTCGACAAACTCAATTACCTGTACCCGGTACCCCAGCAGCCGCAGGATCTGGGCCCGGAAAGCATCTGTCAGCAAATCGGCCAGACGCTCGCGCAGAATGCCGTGCCGCAGAAGTGCCCGTTGAGGCCCCTCAATCACCAGATCCCGCTGCAGGGTATGCTGACAGCAGGGGGCACAGAGAATCGTTCCGGCTTCCCAGCGCACCCCCCGTGCCAGAGCCTCGTCACTGGCCTGATCACAGGCGTGCAGGCTCAGCACCACATCGGGCCGTCCGGTCGGTTCGTAGCTGGCAATATCGGCCGCAACAAACTCCGCCAGTCCCGGCTCCAGCTCAAGACGTTCGGCTGTTGCCCGCGCCGATGCCACAATATCCTCACGTAGCTCAACCCCCGTCAGCCGCACATCCAGCCCCCGGACCTCGCGCAGATACACCAGTGCCGCAAACGAAAGGTAAGCCTTGCCGCAGCCGGCATCGAGCAGCCTCAGCGTGGGCGGCGGGGATTTGCCCAGTGCGGCATCCAGCTCACGCAGGAACTCGTTGACCTGCCGGTATTTGGCCCGCATCGAGAGCAGCAGCTTGTCGCGGACATCGGCAAACCCCAGAGCCCGCAACAGGGCGCTCGAATCAAAACGTGTCAGGGGATAATCTTTGGCACGGTCGTGCTCCAGCGAGAGGGCAGGGCGCTGCAACGGCTTGCTGCGCGAGAACAGCACCCGCCCCCGTTTGGTCACCCTGGCATGCAGGTCAACCTGATCGGTCTGAACATGCACAGCCGCCGCAGCCGGCAGCATTTCTAACAGCATCGCACGGGCACGGCGACGGCCATGGTTGCTGGTATCGGCCGCCCGGCCACCACTCAGGGTCCACTGGTAGCGGAGCTCATCGGCCAGCTTGAGCGGCCGCAGCACGGCTCGGTTGTGTCCGGCCTGATCGGCTGCCGCCAGTCTCACGGTACAACTGCGGAACCCCGGCAGCTCAAAGATAGCCCGCCGGATTTCTGCGGCAGCTTCCGACCAGTCTGGTTCGTTTTTCTGTGCGGTCAAAGTGCTGCCCTCACCATTCATAAGCCGCGCCCAGACGCAGTGCTGTTTCAGCCCCGACACTCAGTCGCGTTTCGAGCCGCAATTGCTGGATCGGATAAAACCAGCCGCCGAAAGCGACCGACAGCGGATGCGATCTCTTGCCGCTCAACTCGTAATTTTTTCCCAGAACCGTCAGACTCGCCTTGACGTCGGTATCGTCGAAGGCATGTAGCAGCACCTCGAACCTGGCACCCCAGTTATCGGCGGCATACTGGATTCCGCCGCCCAGTGTCAGTACAATCTCGCGCAGATCGGCTTTGCTCTTGTTCGTCTCATAAACCCGCGTCGGCTCCTCGGGAGTCGGAGGCTCAGCGTCCTCTTCTGCGTCTTCCTCCACGTCGGGCTCGTCCGGTTCCCGGATTCCAGTGAGGGTGCTGGCGATCAGGTCAAAACTCTCGTCCCTAAAGGTCAGTGTGCCGCCGACCAGGGCACACCAGCGCCGATCGAGTTTCAGCCGCCGCTGATATCCCAGGCTGGCCAGCAGTCCCGAACCCCCCTCTAGCCGGAGATCGCTCACACTGAGACCCGGCGGGATGATCGAGTCGGCATGTTCGGCGTCCATCGTCACGCCCAGCCCGAGCGACCAGCCGCCCAGGCTCACCCCGGCCCCCGCCCGCAGGGCTTTGATGTCTGAGCCGCGCTTGCCTTCCATGCCACCCAGTTCCCAATCGTACTTGTAGCGGCTCATCGGCTCTACCCAGACCTCGGCAGCCAATCCCTGCTCAACGGTCTCGAAACCGCTCCACTTTGCGCCCCTCGCCTCCGGGGCTGTCGGCATCGGCACCGGCGGCGGCACAATCACATCCGGGCGTACCGGTATATGTACCGGTATATCCGGCTGTGACACCGAGTCGAGTCGCACGATCGAGTAAGCCTGTTTGCCCAGTGCTATGATCCGTTCCGTCTCCAGTTCGAAAGGTCCCATATACTGGACCTCCGGAAAGGTCGAAAAACAGACCTCACCCTTCGGTGCCTCGACTACTACATAGCCGTCTGTCCCGATCTGGAAGCGGTAGCCCGGCCGATTCAGGATAGGTCCGTAAACCTGCCGGCTGATCGTATGTTCGAGATAAAACCGCGCTACCCGCTCGGCCGATGCCAGCCCTGTCATCATTACCAGCATTGCCAACAGCATCAATCTGCCTGAAAAACCCGTCTTTGCCATAAACTCCCTCAACTTGCGGCGCAATCCGGTTTCAGTCAGTCAGACCGGCAACCCGCCGCGCGAAACGCAAGTGCAAAGCTAACACATTTTGTTGACCCCTGTCCATGCATGCGCTAAACTGGGCAACTCATGTACGGGTTATGGCGATGAGCGACAAAACAAACGACGCTGACTTTCTGCAGGACCTCACGTTTGCACCGGGTTGGGCCCAGGAGCCGCCCAAAAAACGACGTTACGAGGACTTTTCTGACGACCTGAGCGAAAGAGACGAAGGTCGCAGGCGCGGTTTTAAGCACGATCGCAGAGACCGGCGTCAGGGTGGTCAGGGCGGCTGGGGCGGTGGCGGTGGTGGCCGGCGTCCGGATTATGCGCGCCGTCCTCCGCGTGAAGACTTCCGTGATCGTGGTCGGCCGGACCAGCCGCGGCAGAGTGGGGACTCTGCCCCCGAACAGCCGCCACACTTCCGGCGCGACCCCCGCATTCCTGACGAACGGCGTGGCCCTTACCGAGGCCCGCGGCAGCACGTGGAATATCCCTTCGAAATCCGCTTCCTGCCCGAGCCGAGTGGTTTGACCGTGATCGTGCGCAAGATCGCCGGCAGCCACCAGGCTTTCCCGATTCTAGATCTGGCACGACTGTTCATCGATAATCCCGACTACTGCGAAGTCCGCTTCGAGCCCAAGCAGAACCAGTCCGACATCTTCTTCCACCAGTGCAAACGCTGCCGCT
>CAZMGQ010000128.1:0-6427 GCA_964565855.1 uncultured Lentisphaerales bacterium
TCTTCATCAGCTTCACGGCCTCGTCCGGTGTGTTGAGCGGTGCTTCCTTGCCGGCAATTGCCAGGGCGAAGTTTTCGGCCGAACGCAGACGCCCCATGGTGGGATCTTCCGGCACGACGATGTCGCGGTTGACCGAGCGGCCGTTTTCCTGCACGTAGAGTTCGCAGGAGTCGATCGCTGTATCATCCAGCCCGTCGCGTCCGAAGAGACGACGCACCATGCCGCCGGCCTGGCTGCCCTGGAAGGTCACGCTGACCTCTTCGCGCTTGTTCATCTCGGCCCAGGAGTTGCGCAGGAAGAGCACCTGCCCGGTCTTGAACTTGACGAATCCATGCGCAGCGGCCTCGACATCCGTCACGCCCTGGGCAACATCCGGGATGCCCCAGGGGCCCTTGAAGTTGTTGTCGTCGATGAAGTCGTTGAACGTCGCTGCCAGCACCCATTCGGGCTCCGGGTAATCCATGAAGTAGAGGGCGAGGTCGATCATGTGCAGCAGGTCGATCACCGGACCGCCACCCGAGAGTTCCCGTGTGGTGAACCAGCCGCCGAAGCCGGGGATACCGGTACGGCGCACCCAGAGTGCCTGGGCGGAGTTGATGCGCCCCGCCACGCCGGCCCGCAGGTAATCGATCATGGCGTACGATTCGGGACGGGCACGGTTGTTGAAGTTGAACATCAGCTTTTTGCCGGCTTTGGCGGCGGCATCGGCCATGGCCTGCGCTTCCTCCGCATTGATCGCGGGGGGCTTTTCACAGAAAACATGCTTGCCGGCTGCGAGGGCTTCCAGTGCCAACGGCGCATGGAACTTGTTGGGGGTGATGATCGAAACTGCATCGATCCCGCCTTTGGCGATCATTTCAGAGGCTGTCTCGAAGGTCTGTTCCACCTTGTTGGTGTCAGCCACAGCCTTGGCGGCTGCCAGATTGAGGTCGGCAATCGCCGTGACCTCTGCTCCTCCCTGTCGAAAGCCGGGGATGTGATAGTTGGCCATGCCGCCAGCACCGATAATTCCAATTTTCATAGTCTGTCCTGTTGAGGGTTGTGAAGTTGATAAAATGCTCGTGTGCTCGCCGGATTACTTCAACATCCGGGTCCACTTTTCGTTTGATTTGTTGCTCGCCAGCACGGTTTCGATAAAGGCCACGCCCAGAACACCGTCCTGTACATCGGGAACATCGACTTCCGGAACCGGCTCGCCGGCAACTTCAGCCCGGATGGCGCGAAAAGCCTCGCGATAAAGGTTCGCAAAACCTTCGATAAAGCCTTCGGGGTGTCCCCAGGGCAGCCGCGAAGCGTTTTTCGCCGCATCGCAGAGATTGCTGTTGCCACGCGAGTAACGTGTCACCGTACCGACCGGATCCTTGATCCAGAGGTAGTTGGGGTCCTCCTGCCGCCACTCGAGACCACGCTCAACACCATAAACACGGATTTTGAGCGGATTTTCCTCGCCAGCCGAAATCTGCGAGGCATAGAGAATGCCCTTGGCGCCGCCTTTGTAGCGGATCAGCAGGTTGCCGTCGTCCTCCAGCCGGTTGGCCGGCACAAAGGAGCTGAGATCGGCACAGAGGTGATCGATTTCGAGACCTGTGATGTAGCGCACGAGGTTTTCGGCATGGGTGCCGAGATCGCCCATGCAGCAGGAACCGCCGGCGATTTCGGGATCCATGCGCCACATGGCGATGGTATTGTCGGGCGCATTGATCAGACCCGCCAGCCAGCCCTGGGGATACTCCACCACCACCTTGTTGATCTTGCCCAGCAAACCCTGCTGCACCATGTGGCGGGCCTGTTTGACCATCGGATAGCCGGTGTAGTTATGGGTCAGCACAAATACTTTTTTGGTCTTTTCGACGATCTCCGCCAGCTCTTTGGCATCCGCCAGGGTGGTCGTCATCGGTTTGTCGCAGACGACGTTGAAGCCGGCCTCGAGGCAGGCTTTGGAGATCGGAAAGTGTCCGATGTTGGGTACTACCACCGAAATGAAATCGAGTCTTTCTTCGGCTGGCAGCGCTGCCTCCCGGCGAAGCATTTCCTCCCAGTTCTGATAGACCCGCTTCGGGTCCAGGTTGAGGTCTTTGCCAAACTGCAGCGAACGCTCGGCATTTGACGAAAAAACACCAGCCGTCAGCTCGGCCTCGTTATCGAGTGCCGCGGCCATACGGTGTACCCGGCCGATGAACCCGCCACCACCGCCACCCACCATACCCATACGCAGCTTGCGATTACTCATATCGGAAAACCCCTTCTTAAAATGAAACAATTCTGAGACGCCACGACGCCCCATATACGCTGCATTTCATCATGCTTGCGGCCTGTTCTAAAGTCAAGCAGCGATTCTGATTGTGGAGCCGTGCAAACTGTCAGACCAAGATTAGGTTTGCTGCAGAAACAGACCCGGATAGTCCGGGACAGGCAAGAATGCCTATCCTATATTCTTCCCAGAAGACGCTTGTGGACAACTGTAGGACAGACATTTCTGTCTGTCCAGGAACAGCAGCAACTCTAATATGGGGCAGTTCATAATTGGAATTGCTGGGAATTTATTGCGCCACACATACTTATTCGATATGATTGTCATATGAATTGGAGAGTTTGTATTCATTAGTTCACTGTGGCGTGTCCCGTCAGCGACCATGATTCTGGCGGCGGCTGTGCCAGCAACCCTGCTGCTGGCTCTCTTTCGCCGGACCCTGGTTGCCCTGTGGCAGGCTCCACTGGTACAACAGTTGCGACAAGCCCACTGGTCGCTACGTGTGGCGGCCCTGCTGGTGCTGGCTCTGGTCACAGCTTATGGTGGTAGCAAGGGCGGCAGCAGCAACGCGCAGAACAATGCCTCCGGCGGCTCCGCCAAACCCGGTGGGACGCCAATCGACAGTGGCATCATCATCTCACGCACGGATACAACTAAACTGCTCGAAGCCATGACAGCCAACATCCAGCAAGGCAGACCGGCCACACAAGGCCTCCAGATCCGGGAGGCTGATGGCTCGGTTGCTCCGGTGCCCCTCTTTCAGGCACTGGTGCCGGACTGGTATCACTATTCGGCACAGGACAGTGATCAGGATGGCATTCCCGATCTCTGGGAAATCTGGACCCATGGCGATCCCATGGTCCACGATAGCGGACTTGACCGTGATGGTGACGGCGTTACTGATCTTTACGAGTTCTGGAATCAGACCGACCCCCGCACAGCCGATACCGATGGCGATGGCCTGAGCGATTATGAGGAGATTGAGCTTTATAAAACCAATCCCCTCGTCAAACAGGACTTCACGGTCGAAGAACCGGACGAAAATGAAGGTGGGATTATCGACCTCTGGGAAGGCAGCGGCTATCTGTATGGTTTTGTTGATACGAACAACGATGGATTCGACGACCGTTATGCCGGGACAATGCCGCCACTTTCAGAAGCCTGGTACGATGTTCTGGTCGAGGTCGTCTCCTCACGCAGCGCGGCCCTGGTCTGGGACAATGCCGGAGACTCCGGCGGCATTGTGCTGACCGCCTGTCCGAACGGCCAGCTTGTCCGGTTGCGGCTGCCTTTTGAAGCCGACACCTCGCTGCGGCTCCTGCCGGCACCCGAGGGAGCCGATCCACCGGGCGGAGAACCCTGGAAAGCCAGACTCAAAGTCAGCTTCGCACCCCATGGCGACCAGGGCATCATCGGCAACTCAATCGTCACCCCGGATGGAGGTCTGATACACAACCAGATCGACAATGACCGGGCTATCGTCTTCTTTCCCCACAAGTCCGGTATCCAGACTTTCGGCACGGGCTCACCCCTGATCTCGACGCAACTCATATACTACCGCTTCGGCATTACGCCGATGGAACCGGGCTGGCACTTTGTCGGTGAACTCATCGGCCCCTTCGCCGTGACCAACTCTGCCGGCGCACCTCCTCAATATGTTTCCTGGTTTGCGGAAAACGCCACTGTATCAGCCGAACCGGGTGAAAATCTGGCCTTTATCGTCGTCACAGATGTCTCAGAACTGGATAACATGGTCAGACTTTCTGCCATATCGGAGCTGGACCCGGCAACTATTATCACAAACCGCATTAGCATCCCGCCCTGTCCCCAACGTTCATTTGCTCTGGATGAAGTGACCGGCAACTTTTCGCCGCATCTGGAAGAAGTCGCATACTTTTCGGTCATCCTGCCGGGCTGCCAACATCGGAATGATCCCGGTTGGCTGGAGGCTGAAATTTTAAGAGTGACAGTAGGTGATACACAGCAAGTCGCCTGGGTCGATATGGATGCAGCCCAAGCCGGCCTCAACCGCTGGGTCGATACCACCAGCCTGTCATCGATGGAAACTTTTAGCTGGGACGGGCTGGCACAGGTCAATCTGCCGCTGGCAGATCATCCCGATGTTTTTGTGGGTCCGAAAGGCTTCTTCAACCGGGCCATGCCAAAGGTAGAAAATGGCGAACCAGTGCCGCCGCCCTTCTATACCCTGGCAGTCCGTCTGTTGAGCCCCGACAAGAGCTGCGAACTCCACTCAGCCGAACGACGGATCTATGTGCCGCAGGTAGTGAATCTGCTGCTTTTCGGCGGAGAAACGACTTTTCAGGAATCAATAGATTATACAATCGAAGGAGCAACGCCAGTATCTTTATATGAAGGCTGTTCAGCCAATGTAGCGAGCAATGTACTGGCACAACTGCCGCAGATGGCTGCTGCATTTTTCCCTTCAGATGTAAACCTCAGGATAGTATCTACTAACAATGTCAAAGGGGCATTCAAGTCAATGGTAATCGTAGGAGAAACACACGGCACTCATCGTGGGGATACATCTGATTTCTCCAAGAGAAACGAAAAAGCCCATGGAAATATGGCTATTTATATATCGAGTTTTAGAAGAACGTTGAGAACAAACTATCGCGCCAACCTTAAACACAACTATGATTCTATCCCTTTACCAATGACACCAGAATTATTCGCAAAATATATAGCACCAACTGTAACACACGAAATAGGGCATAGTCTTGGACTGGTCGATCCAGATTGGCTGGAAGCGACACCAGATACTAAACAACGCCGCCACAATCTGACTCTAACCCGCTATAATATGATGGATCAGGGAGGGTTGTTCTTTGTCAAGCATAGATTAAACCCTCACTCTACCGCTTACTGGAAATCTGAAAACCTTCGTTATCTTCGATTTGTTTTGCCATCAGGAGGTACACCATGAAAAGAAAAGCTATAACCCTGTTCTTGCTTACGTTTTGCTTCGTCTCAAAGGCTGAGCAGGAGATGCATTTGGAATGGGACTCAGCTCTGCCACTGCAGGCGGCGGTATGTGACATTGTCGGGATAGGAAAAGTTGTTTCCCAAAACAACGCAACTTCCATTCTCGAAGTCGCTCAGTTTTGGACAGCAAGTCTGCCCACCAACATTGTCGCAGTCAGTATTCTTGAAGATGATGCTTTTCCGACAAATAGTACCAACTTTGTTTTCTTTCTATCACGCTACTCTACTTTTGCAAATCTGGAACCTATTGAATGTCGGTTTTCATATATTTTTGACATGGAACACCATACAAAGCAAAACGAACCTGAGAAAACTCCTTTTCTACTCAACGGTAATCGGTCCTGGTTTCCAGTTACAACCGAGAATGAAGCTATGGTCATCTGGAGTTCCAACCTCGTTCACGCTGCCCAGGTTACACCCAATCGTCAGGTGTTTTATGAGTTGATCCGAGACGGATACCGGCTATACCCGGAAAGTTCAAGAATCCACCGTGACTCGGAATATACCTTCATGCACTTCGATGCTTTCATGTCAACAGACTTTATGAGCCAGATCTGGACAGACACTAACCTCGTAGGTTGGGCTCGCTCCTGGGTCAACATGTCCTATCAACAAAAAACACAAACCTGGTTGCCACGGTTGAATGCTGTACCTGCTCCACCCGAGGGAGGTGTACCTTGAAAACAACCGTCATGATTTCAGCTCTGATCTTTGCATTCCACATTCCCATGTCAAATGGTGAAGGTTTTGAGTCTTTTTCCATTAGAACGTCACTGGCGCAGCAGGTCCGTCTCTGTGACATGGCTGGTATCGGCACGGTCGTCGAGAGCAGCATTACCAATATCAAACTAACTGTCACCGAATATTGGATGGGTAATCCCGGAACCAATTCGCTCAACATTACAACCGACAGCATCGGCATGGAGGCTGCAACGATTCACTCAAATATTGTCTTCTTTGCCGTTACCAACGAGCATTTTCAAGCCGAGACTTTTGCTGAATTGAGTGCGACTCATACGTGGGAATATGCGTTCCAGCGCCCCGTTGATCTTCCAGTGATTCCGCCTACGTTTTTGGGCGGATACAGAGCCTGGTTTTATACCACCGAGAGTTCGGGTGAGTTGCTGGCTCTTGCAACCAATCTGATTGTCCAGTGCCGGACCGCTCCCAATA
>CAZMGQ010000129.1:0-6405 GCA_964565855.1 uncultured Lentisphaerales bacterium
AAACAAGCTTACAACAAACCGCAACAAATTACAACATTTATCTGCCTGGTCTATATCTCCTCGTCACTCGCCCGCCGCGATACAACCACCACCTGTCTCTCCGGCCGGTCCAGAAGAAAAGCGTTCCCATATCCTGTCCAACTGAATTCCGCCGGAAGATGCGGATGCCTGACATCACTGACCTTACGAAATAGATCAGGATGCTTCTGCTTCAGACAATAGCGGCGCGGGTTATCCATTATATAGCGGGTAAAAGCAGCCAGGGACCCCCGGCGCCAGACAACAAGGTCGTTGTATCCTGGCTCCCATAGCCTAAATCCGTCATCATTGCGCTTTTTCCGAACCTCACTGGTACATTGCGACTTGAAAGCCCGTATTGCTACTCCCAGCGGTTTTTCCATTCGCTCTTTTACCTGCAGGATACCGTGCAGGTGATCGGGCATGATACAGAGAGTGGAGGTGGCGATCTGCGGGTAGTCCTCTGCAATCTGGTGCCATTTATGGTAAACCAGCCAGCCAACTTCGTTCAGTATAGCCCGGTTGTCGATACAACGCCCGAAGAGCCGGCGACGCAGGTGCGTTGTAATCGTAATCATATAGAAGCAGGGATCGCGGTAATCCTGGAATGGCGAGCGTGCCAGCGCACCTATGCCGGGCTTCACGGCGTGAACGCCGTTTCTGCTACTAGATGAAAGCCTCACTTCGCCTCTCTTCTCATCCCCACTCCACCCCAACTACAGGAATGCACAACAATATCACACACACTCATAACTTCAATTCAAATAGCCCCCACCTCTCCATCCAGTCGCAGCGGCGGCGTTCACGCCGCCATCTCACCCTCCTCGCCTCCCACCTCTCCATCCAGTCGCAGCGGCGGCGTTCACGCCGCCATCTACAGCACCCCTGGCAGCAAAACCAGCCCCCTTCCGCCAGCCGCTTCAAATCCATTTACAAGAAAGCCGATTGCTGGTACGTTAATCAGTTGTGGACCGCATTCAAACCAGACGTGGCGGAAAGCGCCGGGGTCAGGCAATGATCGAGTACGTCATCGCCCTCGTGGTCGTTTTAACCTTGACCGGGCTGCTGACACTGATGCTTTATGCGATCCGTCAAAACGGCGACCGGGTGCTGGACCTGGTCGCATCAGAGTATCCGTAGTTGTTTTAACAGGGAGGAGTCTGCCGTGAAAAACATCTTTCGCCGCAAAAACCGCCGTGGGCAGACCATGGTCGAGTACATCATCATCGTCGTCGTAATCGCCATCGCCGGCCTGGTGCTCTTTGGCATCTTCGGCGACACCCTCAAGAAGAAAATGAGTGGTGCCGTCTCGGCTCTCGACGATGAAAAGGGCTCGGAGGCCCAGAGTGCCGCCCAGACCAGCTCGCGCGACCAGTTGCGCAGTCTGGATGAGTCGGGCGGAGGTCTCTGATCGGTCGCCTGCTGCGGAGAACCGCAATGTCGGCGCCCTTCAGCCATAACCGCCGCCGGGTTGCCCCACAGCGCCTGCCGGATCGTTGCCGGCGGCTCGTGGCCGCCCGCCGCCCTGCCGCCGCCGGTGGTCGCGCGGGTCAGGCGATGCTGGAGTCGTTTCTGGTCATTCTGGTGGTCTGCCTGCTGCTCTTCGGCCTGATTCAGGTCGCCGTGGTCTATAATGCCCGCGAGGTGCTGCACCATGCTGCCGCGCGTGCCGCGCGTGCCCGCACGGTGGGATTCAACGCCTGGATGGTCGATAAGTCTCTGCGCGTGGCCGCCATCCCCAACTCGGGACCGTTGCTGGAGCCGGAGGTCGAGCCGCCCCTCCCGCTGCTCGACCCGCTGCGCTCGCCCGGTGCCAACTGGGATCGCGCCCTCAACACGCGCCGCCCCCTGCCGCGCAGTCAGCGTACCATGATCGAGCGTGCCCGCATCCCCGAATACCTCGCCAGCGATAACCACCTGCGCGGCGAATATGTCCTCGACTACCAGGAGTGGCGCAACCACGGCTTTTCCGTTACCGAACACGGTGGCTCATCCGGTACCAGCGGCCGCGCCGATACGATCCGCATGACTGTCCGCCAGCTCTTCCCGATGGAACTGCCCATGCACCGGCTCTTCTACGCCCCGCCGGTCGATGGCGACGGCATCTCGCGCATCTCGCTCTCGGGCGAATCCGAGATTGTCGAACACTTTCCCCTCTACCTCCAGGAAAGGAACTGGTGAACAGGATGAGACACTGGCAGCGACAGACCCGCCGGACCGGCCAGGCGGTCGTCTTTATCATGATGGCGCTCGTAATCCTGCTCTTTGCCGCACTCTGGAGTGCGGATATCCACCGCATCATCTTCGTCAAGGATCGCAGTCAGAATGCCGGCGATGCCGCCGCCATGGCCGCCGCTCGCTGGCAGGGCAGCTCGCTCAACCTGATGGGCGAGCTGAACCTGATGCATGCCCTGGCCCTGGCACTCGACGACCATGTCAGCGTATCGCTGATCACCAACACCCAGATCCGCCTCTGCTTCACCGGCCCCATGAGTGGCATGGCCGCCGCCCAACAGGCTGCCAAACTCAACGGCATCCCGGTCAACGAGGAGTTCACCGAGTTTATCCGCTCCCATGCCACCACCGTCCGCCACCATTATACGACTGATATCGCCGGCCAGGTCCTCTTCCCCGAACCCTATCCCGATGCTTGGAACGAATATGCCACGATGCTCGAAGTTCTGGCCTCCGACGGCATCGCCGCCGGACCCGACAATGCCGTGCTCTTCACCGACTACTCCGGCGGCCATACCCTGTTGCAGCGCGAGTTTTACGAGGCCGTGGCCGGCCGCACCTGGTGCTGGTTTTTTCTCTATGCCCCCGGCCTGCTCGAAAGCTACACCGGCTACACCTGGTGGCCCGGTCTGCCGGCTCCCCAGTGGCAGCACTATGGCAACAGCGAATTCTTCGCCCTCGGTGTCGATGGTGTCTGGGCTCCGCTGCGCCGCCTGATGCCACCCGGACGCCTAGATGACGCCGTCACCGAAGCAGGCCTGACGATGGTTGCCGATCCCGACGACCAGTGGAGCCGCCGCGACCAGCTTTGGTTTGTCTTCGACCGTGGCGCCTGGCGACGCTGGGATGCCATGGACCAACCCTTCCCCGTCACCGGCAGCGTCCGTCCCCAGTACGACTACCAGGGAGCCGATGCCATCACGCGTGTCCAGGCCGATATGGAACGCATGACTCCCGGCACCGGCGGTCGCGGCGATGCCATTATCTGGTCGGCAGCCGCCAAAGCCTTCGGCTTTCTCGAACTCGAAGACACCCCCGTCATCCCCAACGCCTACAACTTTGTCATCCCCGCCTTCCGTGATATCCGCCTGATGCCGATCGATGCGGCTTCCATGCCCGGCGGCGGCAGCTTCGACCTCGACTGGCGACGCCACCAGGTCGAGCATCTGCCGGTTTACATGGAACGCGGACCGGGCGCCGTTTTTCCCGGCTGCTGGTACTGTGCCCAACTGGTCACCTGGGAGATTCCCGCCTTCCGTCGCGAGGGAGTCGAGTGGCTGCGCCTTTACAGTGATCGCTGCGTCATCCGGCCTTCCGGCCCCGGCGGACCCGGTGGCGGCACCAGACGCGCCCACTGATTCGAGCGAGCAAGATTATGGAAATCCTCCCCTCGACACGCGAACTGCGTGTCATCCAACTTAAACACCTGCCCCTCTTTCGGGAGCTGGAAGAAAAAGACCTGCGCCGCCTGGCAACGGCAGCCTCGTTGCGCCGTTATGCCCCGGACGACCTGCTCTTCCGACAGGGTGCCGCCGCCGATGCTTTCTTTGTCGTGCTGGATGGCAGTGTACAGGTGTCGTTGCTGGGAGTCAGCGGCCGCGAACAAATCCTGCATGTCTTCGGGCCCAATAATCTCGTCGGAGAGGTACCGGCCTTCCGTGGCGGCAGCTACCCCGCTACGGGAACCGCCACTGCCGAAAGCCGCGTGCTCCACATCCCGCGCCAGGGTCTGCTACAGGTATTGCGCGAAACGCCGGATGTGGCTCTGGCCCTGCTGGCCGGCATCTGCGAACGCCTCAAAGTCTTTGTCGAGCTGGTCGAAGGGCTGGCCCACAAGGATGTCGGTGCCCGCCTCGCAGGCCATCTGCTGCAGCTCAGCCGCGAACAGAAAACCACCAGCATCCGTCTGCCCACCACCAAGACAGTTCTGGCCGCCCACCTCGGCACAGTGCCCGAAACCCTCAGCCGACGCCTGCGCCTCTTCCAGGACGAAGATCTGATCCGCGTCAAAGGCCGCCAGATCGACCTCCTGAAACCCCGTAGCCTGCAAATCCTGGCCGAAACCTGAAACAGTCGAAAATAGAACGCCAGATTGCCGCACGAAGATAGGAACACGTCTACCCCATGCTGCACAAGCACTGGGATCGCAGGGCTCCACACCTGCAAGCACGACATACACCAGCCCTGGGAGCCCCGAGCTCCAGCTCGGGACATAGAAAGGCAAACCATAATCTCGCAAACCAAACGCCAGATTACAGCGCGTGGCAGTGTCTGGACTCTGCCACCGCCTCATAAATCACGGCTGTATTTCTATAATAAAGATTTTTATTACGGTATTCGATCAATTTTTCTTTCGATATTACGAGTTTTCAAACCTTATTCTCATCATTTTACACTGCCGTAATCTCGCAAACCAAACGCCAGATTATGGCTACATCTCCATAATAAAGATTTTTATTACAGTACCTATATGATGCACGTACAAGCCGCAATTGCAAAATGTTGCGCTTGGGCAAATAAATCTCAAACGGTTTGAGCTACTCGGGAGGTTACTCTTCTCCGAGATGTTGCCAGTCTTCCTCGTTGCCCTGGATCAGGCGGCTCCAGCTCGCATCGCCGAACTGTTCCAACACCGCCGCCGCTTCGAGGCGGATCGCAGCATAGGGGTCACGCAAAGCGAGTTCGGCCAGTGCACGGGCTTCCGCAGCCGCTGCTTCATATTCCCCCAGCCCGGCCACTATGTGATAACGCACTCGCGCTGAATGATCGCCTTCAAACATCTTTTGCAGATATGGCAGAACCGCCGCATCGGCCTGCTTGTTCAATGTCTCCACGATTGCCAGTCGCACCTCCTCAAACGGATCGTCGAAACGTCCGGCCAGCAACTGGAACATCCCCGTACCAAAAATCTGCGGTACGATCCGCACCGCCTCTTCACGCACCTCTTCATAAGACGAGGCCAGCGCTCCGCGACAGAGTTCTTCCTTCCCCGCCTCCTGCGAATAGGGCAGCAGCCGCAAGGCATGGGCCTGAATATCTGGGTCTTCGCTCGCAAGACACTCCTTCAGATCGGGCGGCGAAATGCGCCGGTGCCAATGATCGATCAGTTGCCGCAGACGGTCGAGCCAGTCGCGTCTGGGTTCTGTGGCAGAGTCCCGACTCTGCCACGCAGGCCTGAAAACCTCCACCACACGCCAGAGAAAAGGTGAAAGTGTCACGCTGTGGATCAAAATCAGGTTGCGGCGTGAACGGGTCATGGCAACATACAGCAGACGGGCCGATTCACGGATCTGTTCGTCGGTTGTGGCAAACATCGCATTGGGAAAGATGTTGTCAACGCAACGGGGGATGATGACGGTCTCGAATTCGAGTCCCTTGGCTTTGTGAATGGTGGAAACAACCACTTTTTCATCGCCGAGCAGGACATCGACTTCGCTCAGACGCTGGAGCTGACGCTGTACCGTGGCGAGGGCCGGGAGATAGGGCCGCTGCTGGAAGAGAGTGCCGTAACGCCGGTCGGTGAAGCGTGTGAATTTGTCTGCCCGCTGCAGGATGCGACCGGGCAGCAGATCGACATGTCCGGGACTCTGTTGTGGGCCTGATATTCGGGCAGTCGGCAGCTCACGATCGGAGAGAAACTCACCCGTGGCATAGAGACTGTGGACAAAGCAGTATTCGATAAAGTGCTCGAACTCGGCCCGGATGGTGGAGTGTTGTGCCGGATCATCTGTCAGCCTGTGCCAGAGCGGCCAGAGATTCTCACGCAGTTGCTGGATCGGCTTCTCGAATTGACGCAACAGGTCGCCACGGCTCTCCAGCGAAGGCGCGGCATCGGCGGCCAGTTTCAACAGCAGCCCGACAGTCGCCCGGACATCGTCGAGGGCGTTGTGGGTATTGGCTCCTTCGAGCTCGAAGGCTGTCAGCAGGTCTCCGAGGGTGAAAGATTTCTGATCGGGATGCAGCCGACGACTGATATTGAGGGTGTCGAAGGTCGAAATGGCGGCAAAGTCAAATGCGATTTCATGACGGGTCAGACCGGCTTTGAGCATCGCCAGATCGAAGGGCAGATTGTGGGCGACAATGGCACTCTCGCCGACAAATTCGGCAAATGCCTGCAGGCCGGCGAAAGGGGTCACGCCACGAGCCTCAAGT
>CAZMGQ010000130.1:0-6392 GCA_964565855.1 uncultured Lentisphaerales bacterium
CCGGTTGCGCATGCCCGAGATGCCGATCAGCACCGCGGCCAGGGAGGTGGAGCTGTCGCTCTCGACACCGTGGACGGTGGAGGCAAGCCCCTGGATGGCGCGGATTTCCTGGCGGATCTTGCCCATGACCAGAGCCACGGTCAGTGAAGCGAGCAGGATGATGACGAAAGCCAGGAAGATGATGATCGGGGCCGAAGCCAGCGAAAAGGCCGGGTGGGTCACAAAGAGTACGCCGAAGGTGGCGAGGAAGAACCCGACAAAACCGATCACCTGTTTGTAGATGCTGGTGAAGCCGAAGATCAGACGTTCCATCGCGAAGGCGAAGGGGATGTTGAGCAGCAGCAGCACGACCACGGCGTGGACGAGGTCTTCGGTGACACCACGCAGCGGACTGTAAACGCGGTTGGCGAGGCTGGTGGCAAAGATGTGGTGGGCACGGGCGGTGAGCCAGTTGCGTTTGCCGGTCTCCTCTTCGGCTGAGTCGAGGTGCTCGCGCACTTCGGCGTGCAGCGTTTCGAGGTCGTCGTTGACGATATTGCGCTGACGCAGCACACGCAGGCGCATGTCGTTCAACTGCCAGTAGTCGTAAGCTCCCCTGGCAATGCCGTTGAAGCCCAGCAGGGCATCGCCTGCGATTGAGATGCCCTCGCCCATCGGGTTGTCGGCAGTGGCACCGATGATGATTTCGCCGTTGGCACCGATGCGTTTGATGGGGTCTTCACGGTCGGCATAGAAGGCGGCCGGCCCCCAGCCGAAGCGGATGTTGCAGAAGTTTTTGTGGGCGGCGTCTTTGCGGGCGATCAGGGTTTTGGGAACATAGAGGTCGCCACCGAGCGGATCGGGAGCATAGCCGTAGCTGAAGGCCACACCGCCGTGGGCGTGGAAGAGCGGGATGGGAGCCGATTTGACCCCGGAGGCATCCTCCTCCACTGCGACTCGGTCGAGGCGGCCAGCGTCGTCGTAACCGAAGCCCAGAATACGGGCGCGCCAGCCGGTGATGGCGACATTGCGGCTGACCATCGGCATGTACATGTAGCCGTTGGAGAGGATGCGGGTACGAGGGAAGAAACTCTGACCGGCGGGTAGATCAGCCATGCTGAAGCCGTGGAAGACTGCCACGGCATTTTGCGAAGGGCCCTCCGAATCGGATGAGGCACGGGCATAGTCGATGAAGTTGACGCCGGCGATGTCCTTGGTATCGCTGGAAGGTCCGCGCAGATAGGTAAAGCGTTCCTCCATGCGACTACGGGTGAAGACGCGACGCAGAGAGAGGCGTTCGTCGATGGCAAGTGTACTGCAGAAAGCTGTCATCTGGTCGGCCAGGGGCGAGAGATCACAGTTGTCACGGCGCGGCATGGCATCGTGATTGAGCGGATTGCCGAGGCTCATCAACTGGAAACCGGCGATCCCCATTGAGACACCGACGATCGAAGGCACCTGACGCTGGTTGGGGACACTCAGTGAGAAGGGCTTGTAGAAGGGAGTGAGAGCCGGTGTATAGAGCGGTGCCGGACCGGCGATTGCCGCCGCACTGTCCTCATAAATTTCCCCCAGCCGTGTCAGGTGCGGCAGGTAAGAACCGGTATCGACAACCCCGGAGCGGTAGAGGCCGTAGGCGTTGATGACGCTGAAAAACCAGGGTTTGTCGGCATCGGCAAAATCGAAGTCGAAGTGGCCGACCACCATCTGGTTGCTGAAGACATTGCTCAGCTCGATGCCGCTCTGGTTGTGACGCAGGGCGGAGGCAATTTCCCTCTGGCGGCGTTCGAGTGTGACGACGATCTCGTCACGGATTTCGTTGAAAGTGGCGACTGATTCGGGGTCGTCATGAGCCATTTTGCGGGTGGCGACCTGGCCCTGCAGGTTGTTCCAGCGACGCTTCCGGTCATTCTCTTCGTCGATCTGCGCCTGGAGGGCGGCCAGACGTCCGGTCAATTCTTCCAGACGGGCCGCCGAGGCCGGGTCCTTGCCAGCGGCAGCTTTGAGCCGCGCCAGTTCGGCACTCAGGGCCACGTGTTCGGAATTCAGACGACCGAGCGGGTCACGCTGACGGTTGACGTGGGCCATCAGGGCACGTTTGAAGCGCTGACTGACATCACGTCTGGCCCCCTGCATGGCGCTTTCTTCGGAAGCACTGCCGAAAAGGCCGCTGAAAAGATTGCCGAGCGACATCAGGAGGCTGCCGCGACCTTCGTCGATCACATCGTCTTCGACGATGGCGGCAAGCAGCCGCTCAGTATCGTCGCGCTCCATGCCCAGCCGGACCTGACGCACGGAAAAGTCGCTACCACTGGCCCCCTTGTCGGCCATGTCCACCGCCTGGTAGAAGTGGCGAGTGGCTTCGAGACCGCCATAGCTGCCGCCGAAAAAGACGGCAACCACGGTCCGTTTGCGCGGAGTGGCGGCTATGCGGCAGACTACATCGGCCAGCAGGGCGGCATTGGCGGCGCGTCGCTGGTCGGGCGAGTAGTCGGGGGTGAATCCGTAAGTATCGAGAGTGGCAGAGAGGATGATGGCTTCGGGGGAGCCGAGATTGGCCTCCCACCCCTCTTCACCCGGCAGTACCACGTAGAGGCTGGCGCCCTCGGTATCGACCAGTCTGGTACGGACGTCGATCGTGGCGGAGCTTGTGCCGTCGGCCTCCAGCAGACCGGCATTTGTGGCATTTTCACGGTCGAGATAAACGCAGGGAACGAGCGCTCCGCTCTGGTTGTAGATACGGGCGGCATTCCACTGGGAGACACTGTCGTCGCCAACCAGGATGGCCGCCAGGGCTCCCTGCATGAAGACATCCTGAATGCTCGCGAGCGGCAGGGTGATATCGATCACGGCAATACGGTCGGCGATTTCGAGCCCGTCGAACGATCCCAGCACACCGTTGCCCACGTATATGGCCGGAGCGCTGACAGGCTCATCGCGCACCCAGCTTGCCACGCCATAGTCGAGCGGCAGGATGCCCGGCACGTCCGCATCGCCATAGCTGAGGCTGGCACGTTCCGTCTTCTGGACGAGGGTATCAAAAGTCTGGTAACGGCTTTCGAGGCCGACAGCGGCAAATTCTTTTTCGAGCGCTGCAAAGCTGTTGGCGAGGTTGGTACTGCCGACAATCCGGTGCGGATAGCGGGAGAATTCGGCTTCCAGCCGGGCATAAACCGAACCGGCTGCTGGGGCGCTTTCGCCCGCAGTCGGGGCCGGTTCCTGCGCCGGAACGGTCAGGATGGTACCCGCCAGAATGACCGGACAGAGGTAACGCCAGGCGCTGAATAAAAGAGAGGGTCGTTGCAAAATCATCGGTTCAATCCTCGTCCGTGCCAAGGCTGGCCTTCTGGATGGTGACATTCTCGGTTGCGGCGATGCGATCGATGCGGCCATCGGCAATCCACACCATGCGGTCGCTGACGGAGAGCATGTTGTGGTCGTGGGTGGCACAAATAATGGTGACGCCGTCATTTTTGTTCAGATCGTGGAGGAGCCAGTGGATTTCCTTGCCCGTGTTGAGGTCGAGGTTGCCGGTCGGCTCGTCGCAGAGCAGGAGCGAGGGGTTGTTGGCGAGTGAGCGGGCGATGGCGACCCGCTGCATCTGGCCGCCGGACATTTCCTTGGGACGGTGGCTCCAGCGTTCTCCTAGGCCAACCTTCTCCAGCAGGGCCATGCCCCGCTCACGGGCATCGTCGGCATGGACACCGGCGAAAACCATCGGCAAGGTCACGTTTTCGAGTGCCGTCATGACGGTGTTGAGGTTGAAGGTCTGGAAAACGTAGCCGATTTTGCGACAGCGCAGAAAGGCCAGTTCCTTGGCGTTGAGCTGTGCCATATCGACCCCGTCGATGAACACCCGTCCGGCGGTGGGCGAATCGAGTCCGCCCACCATATTGAAGAAGGTGGTTTTGCCGGAGCCGGAGGGGCCCATGACACAGATGTATTCGCCACGATAGATATTGAGGCTGATGCCCTGCAGGGCGTGTACCTCCTCCTCGCCACGCATGAAGACGCGGCGGATATCGTGGACACTCACGAGAGTTTCGCGATTTTCGGAATAGGCGGCTTCGTCAAACATTACTCAATCCTCATCGCTTCCATGGGTGCCATGCGCGAGGCAGACCAGGAGGGGTGAATCGACGCCATGACGGCCAGCAACACACCTATCACCAGCGAAAAAACACCGCAACTGGCGAGGTTGAGTGAAGGCCAGTAGGCAAAGAGATGCGAGCCGAGAGAAAGCGAGTTGCGCAGGAAGGCGATCAGGAACCCCAGGATGACGCCGATCAGGCCGCCGAAGACCCCCTGCAGGGCGGCCTCCATCATGAACTGCATCAGGATATAGCGGTCGGTTGCGCCGAGGCACTTCATGGTGGCGATCTCGCGGAAGCGTTCGGTAATCGACATCAGCATGGCGTTGGCAATCCCAACCATGCAGACCATGAAAGAGATGCAGAGCAGAAAGATCTGCCGTCCGCTGAGGCCTCCGCCCCAGATTTCGTCCTCGCTCAGTTGCAGGCGCCGCTCGAGTACACCGAGTCGCCGTTCGTAGCGGGCCTGGGCGGCGATACCGCTCAGCGTTTCGGCGTTGTAAGCGCCTTCAAAGAGTGGTGTGGCACGGCTGTCGTCGAGCCGCATCAGTTTCTCGTCGGAGGAACTGCGGCGGCGTTCGCGGAAGACCTGTGTCCATCTGGTGCGCAGCTCGACGGTATTGAGGCGGCTGAGGAGATCGGTACGGATCAGAGCCTGTTCGAGCTGGTCGCGCATGGCGGCCACTTTTTCGGGCGAGATGTCGAAACCCAGCGCGGCAGTCTCGGCACGCCAGGCTTCGACCGTGGCGAGTGGTGCACGGGCCAGCCATGCGGCCTCGTCGCGATTATCGCCATCCATGTGTTTTGCCAGAACCACGGAGGCCTGATCGACTTTGGCATTCCAGACAGAGGCGAAAAGGTCGAGCTCCTGCAGGTACCCGGGGAAGGCGTCGAGAAAGCTTTCGAGCCCCTCGAGATTGCCGGGAATGCGCAGATCAACCATGGGGGCGATTTCGGCGCGGAAAGTTTCGCGGTTGGCACGGATGTATTCGAGCGCCTCACGGCCTTCGCGTTTCTGGATCAGGGCCAGACGTTTGCCGGTCGGGATTGCGGCCAGGAAATCGACGTAGAGTTTCTCAGTGTCGGCCAGTCTGGCGAGGGAATCGATCCTTTCGCGCGTCCAGTCGGGGCCGCCGACGGCCTGGGCCTCAGCCAGACCGGCTTCTTCCCCCCTGCGGACGTAGCGACTGAAGCGGCGGACCAGAACCGGCTGGGTCGGCTTGACAAAGAGCCGCGTCATGGTCTGTGAGGCGAGGCGCAACTCTTCAATCTCCTCGACCACTCCCCGTCCCGTGGCCCGGTGGAACATGCTTTCCGAAAGCAGGAACATGAAAAAGGCCACAGCCAGAACAACCACTGCCAGCGTCAGCGCCGAACGCAGCAAACGATGGCGGATGCCCTTGGCACAGAGACTGAAGGTCTCGCGGGCGGTCAGGTTCCGCTGTCTTTTAACATCTATGATTCTGTAATTGCTCATCCGTTTTTCCGTGCGACGGTGTTTTTCGTTCATGTTGGGTCAGTTTGGCAGGATAAAAACCCTGACCTGTGACGGTTCACCGAAGATAGAGTTGTAAACGATATTCGCGACAATGTGGAGGCCGACCGCCAGCAGCTCGGCAGAAATCAGGCCGATGAAGAAAGGTTTGAGGCGCTGATAGGTGCCACCGCCGCCGAAGCGGACCACAAGAGTTTTGATGAACCAGCCTAACATAAAGGAGGCCCAGGTGCTAGAACTGGGGTAGGTGCCCCAGACGAGAAAGAGTACCGGATGGATCGGAAAACGTGCAAAACGGAACCGCAACAGGGCGACCAGCGCCACCGCCACGAGACCGGCGCCGAAAAAGCGCAGCTCCGGCAGGTTGGTGCGGATGAGGGCCAGCTTGCCGAGGGCTCCGGCCTGGAGGCTCTCGTCGTAAAGCCTGGTATCCTTGAGTTCGCCGATCATTTTGGCGACCTGGTCGAAAGGATCGACGACGGCATAGTTGCTGGCGAAACCATCGCCCATGGCGTTGAAGTTGTATAGCGTATAGCTGGAGCTGAAAAAAGCAATCACCAGCGCAAGTGCCACGGTGCCGGTGATCAGCCAGAAAACGCGTTTGAGCTTGAGACCGTTTTCGTCGGCGACTTTGACACCGGTGGCAACGTAGGGCATGAGCGATTCACGCGGATCCTGCACCAGCACCACATTGACCCACATCAGGAGCGTCAGGGTGCCGGGACCGATGGCGGCGGGGCCGAACAGCGAGACCAGCAGACGTCCCGGCATCCAGCCGGCCTGGACGAAAGGGATGCCGGTTTCGCAGATGATGCGCGTCAGGACAA
>CAZMGQ010000131.1:0-812 GCA_964565855.1 uncultured Lentisphaerales bacterium
GTTGGCATAGATCGCCGTGGCACTGCGCGAGAGCGGACTGTCGACATAGACCGGCGTCTGAGGCACACTGCCGTTTTCGACCAGATCGTTCAAACAGTATAGTATCTGCTGCGTCCGGCCGACACTGAAAGCCGGTATAATCAGCTTGGACTGGTGCTGATGGATGTGGGTGATATAGTCCTTGATGCGGCCCTTGACATTGACATAGGCCGGATGGTCACGGTCGCCATAGGTGCTTTCGGTCAGGAGCACATCGACATCGGGCACCGGCTGGGGCTTGCGCAGGATGGGCGTGTCGCCCTGACCGAGGTCGCCGGTATAGAGGAAGCGCCGTGGACGACCGTCCCGCTGGTAGTCGAGGGTGATCGAGGCCGAGCCCAGGATGTGTCCGGCATCGTGCAGGGTCGCCTTCATATCTCCCGCCACCTCGACAGGTTCGCCGTAATGTACCGTGCGGAAGAGGCTGAGCGTGGTCTCGACATCAGACTGGTCGTAGAGCAGCTCGAAGAGCACCTTGCCATCCCGGATGCGTCGCTTATTAACGAATTTGACATCCTGCTCCTGCAGATAGGCCGAGTCGCGCAACATGATTTCGCAGAGGTCACGCGTGGCACTTGTGGCATAGATCGGCCCGCGGAATCCCTGGCGGACCAGGGTCGGGATGTTGCCGCTATGGTCGATATGAGCATGCGAAAGGACAATGGCGTGCAGCCTGGTCGGATCGTAGGGCAGTTGGCGGTTACGCTCAAAAGCCTCTTTGCGGCGTCCCTGAAAGAGGCCGCAGTCGAGCATGATCCGCTTTCTGCCATACT
>CAZMGQ010000131.1:822-6353 GCA_964565855.1 uncultured Lentisphaerales bacterium
CATACTGGATGCCGTGCATCGATCCGGTTGTGGTCTGTGCCGCACCGTAAGTCGTTAAGGTAAACATTATTCTCTCCTGTGCTTAAACTGTAAAAATATGCTCCTGCCGCTGCCCGGACTCGTCTACCCAGCTTGCGCGATAGCGTCCCCGGAAGCCCCGGAAGGCGATGGTGCCCTCCCGGTCTGCCTGCAGAGTCTTCCTGGTTTTCCACTCTTCGTTGATCAGGTGCTGCAGAACATGGAAGGCAGGTTTGGGTTCCATATTGCGCGAAAAAACTCCCGAAAAGGAAGGTTCACCCGGAGCACCACAGTCGTCCACCAGATTCCACCAGGTGATGCCCATCATCTCTTTGACCGCAAACCAGGTCCGGTAAAGGTTGCGGGTAATGATAGCCTGAATCTGCTGACCGCGTGTGTCATTTTCGCCCGAAGTGATGGTTATCTCACTCAGATGCAGCGGCAGGCCGGGCCTGGCATGACTCGCCATCTTTTCCCAGATCTGCTGTGGCGTATTGACCGGCGCCTCAATGTCCTGCCCTTCGGCCAATTGCAGCACCAGCCGGGGATCGAAGAGGTGCATCTGTGAGCCCACGATGTCGATCCGTGCACCACGCTGCTGCAGGTCGATCACCTGACGTGCATAGTCCGGGGTGTTGAGATAATCGTTGATGTTGAGTGCCACATGTTCCGGCAAGAGGCGGCCAGCTTCCTGGAAAGCGGCATAAGCATAGTCGCCGGGCATGATTCCATAATGACTTTTGCAGATCGCCTCGCCGGAAACCATATTGCCCCTGGCAAAGTCGGTCGCACTCTCGTTGACAACGTCCCAACTGTGTATCCGGTCACCGTAACGGGCGACAATCTCACTGATCCGCCGGCTGAAAAGTCGGTGCAGCTCGGCCGTCAGCACTGGTGCCCTGGCGGCGATTTCCCCGGGGGCCAGATTCTGCAGAAACTCCGGGGCAAAGTTGCCCAATGCCGCCCTTTCCTCCGGCGGCGCAACCTCGGCTTCGATCCAGGGCGGATGGTGCCACTGCCGGCTGCCCCAGATGAAGGGGTGGCCATGCAGCCGGATGCCTCGTTCAAGACAGAACTCCACGACCGGATCGGTGGCCGGACGACGCCAGTGGGGCTCCTCCCAGGGCTTTTCGAGGCTGTTCCAGTAGGCTGCGGTATCACGCTCCGTGCCGGCAAAGCGCGGTTTGCCAGGCTCTGTTTCCAGCGTCTTCCAGTAGAAGGCGATTGTGGCTGAGTTGAAGAGCGGGCCAAAAAGGTCGCGATACCTGCGGTTGCGTTCGGTGCTGCCGAGCTGGTCGAAGTTGAAGATATGGGCGCCGAAGATGAAGTCGTGCGACATTTGTTCTATTTTCACTTCACGGCCGGGTGCCAGCCCCGGAAGCCTACCGGCAAAATCCGCCTGGCGATAACGCTCGATACGGGAATCAATCTCCCGCTGTACAGCCGGGTTCCAACGCTCCCGATAGGCGGCCGACATGACACCGGCGTCGAGAGATTGTTTATTCGGACTATGCGCAGCTTTCATGTACTTCTTCTTCGATGGGAGCGGCAATGTGCCATGAGACTCGATAAGCAGTCTATCGCCATCGCCTGTTGTCGTCAACGCCGCAGGCATAAAGAAGACTGGAATAAAAGCACCATACTTGGATATAATGGAACGCATGAAGCGCCCGGATGGATTTAATTTTTGGTATGCAGTCAACAACACCGAAATCGTGGTGACGCCCAAGCGGCACCTCGAGACTTTCGGTCACACCCTGCTGCACTACCACCTCGTGGCGGAGATGATGGACAGTGTCGGACAGGTCCGCGTCCGTACCGGTCGCATGCAGGCCATGCGCCCCCAGATCATCACACCGCAAGCCTATTCGGAAATGATTCTGGAAGGCTTCGGCGAAGAGGCCGCCAAATATGCCCGCTGGTTGCGCGACAACGAAGAGGAGATCCATATCCTGCGCTACGGCTATGTCCTGCGGCAGGAAAACTTCAGCGAAGAAACGATCACCGACTCTTTCGAGGCTGTGCTGGATCGGGTGCAGAAAGATGTCGAAGGCGGGGACGATCCCTTTGCCGCCGTCATCAAAGGTGTGGACGAGCCCTGGGATGTCTGTCTGGTCAAGCTCTTCTGGACCATGGTGCAGCAGTCGGCCAAAACCAACATTATGGAAATGGCCAAACGTCGCATGTTCGACATGCAGGACGGCGTAGCCTATCCGATCCGTCAGGAAATCGAAGCCGCATTCGAGGTCGCCCGGCTGGATGCCTCCAAGATTGGTGACCTGGGACGGCTGCTCCAAAAGCACGAAGTTTTCGACAAATTCGAAGAACGCTTCTTTGCCCTCGTCCGCTCACATGACCGGAACTGAGCTGCGCGACAGACTACTCTGCCGCCGGCTCTCCAAACGAAACTACCTATGAAACAGACTATTACTGAAAAGATCATTGCCAGAGCCGCCGGATTGCCCTCCGTCAAGCCCGGCGAAAATGTCTGGGTCGATGTCGACATCCTGCTGACGCACGATGTGTGTGGTCCTGGCACTATCGGTATCTTTAAGCGTGAGTTCGGCGAGGACGCCGAGGTCTTCGACCGTGACAAAATCGTGATCCTGCCCGATCACTATATCTTCACCGAGGATAAAAAAGCCCACCGCAACGTTGATATCCTGCGCGAATTTGCCCGCGAACAAGAGTTGCCGCACTTTTACGACCCGGGCACCGAATCTTATTGCGGCGTCTGCCACGTGGCCCTGCCGCAACAGGGGCATGTGCGTCCCGGCGAAATCATCATCGGTACCGACTCCCATACTTGCAGTCACGGTGCCTTCGGTGCCTTCTCCACCGGTGTCGGTAATACGGATGCCGGTTTTGTGATGGGTGCCGGCAAGATCCTGCTCAAGGTTCCGCCTACTCTGCGCTTCCGGCTCGACGGCAAAAAGCCGGATCACATTACTGCCAAAGACATGATCCTGCGGATTATCGGCGATATCGGAGTCGATGGAGCAACCTATGCTGCGATGGAGTTTTGCGGCGAAGCTGTCGAGGCTCTCAGCGTCGACGAGCGGATCACCCTCTGCAACATGGCTATCGAAGCCGGCGGCAAGAATGGCATCATTGCACCCGATGCCAAAACGCTGGCCTATGTCCGCGAACGGACCGACAAGCCCTTCGAGATCATCACCGGCGACGACGATGCTCCGGTTCAGGCAACTTACGAGTACGATGTCTCGACCTTCGAGCCCTGCGTTGCCAAACCACACCTGCCGAGCAACTATGCCACAGCCCGCGAATGTGGCGATGTCAAACTCGACCGGGTGTACATCGGCTCCTGTACCGGCGGCAAGCTGGAGGACTTCGTGATGGCGGCCAGCCTGCTCAAGGGTCGTCAGGTGGCCTGCGAGACCTGCCTCGTGCCGGCCACAACCGAGGTCGCACTCGACCTGATGCGAACCAAGTTCGACGGCAAGTCGCTGATCGAAATCTTTGCCGAAGCCGGCTGTGTCGATGTCGCGCCGCCCTCTTGTGCGGCCTGTCTCGGCGGTCCGATCGATACTTTCGGCCGCTCACAGGATGGCGAAACCGTGCTTGCCACGACCAATCGCAACTTTATCGGACGGATGGGCTCCAAAGAGGCCTTTGTCTATCTGGCTTCGCCCCTCACAGCCGCTGCCAGTGCCATTCGCGGCAAAATCACCGATCCACGTGATATCTGATAGCGAAGCACGCCCGCATGTCCTCATCCACCATTTTCCGGAGAAATAAATGAGTAACCGCATCCGCGCCCGTGTCTTTGTGCTCGGCGACAATATCGACACGGACCAGATCATACCGGCCGAACACCTCAACCTCGTCCCCACCATCCCCGAAGAATACCGCCGTCTCGGCAGCCTGGCCCTCTCCGGCCTGCCTGCCGACCATGAGCCTTATGTAGCAGACGGTAGCGACGATTCGCCCTATGGCGTGATTGTCGCCGGACGCAACTTCGGCTGTGGCTCCTCGCGCGAACATGCGCCCATCGCCCTCGGTGCCGCCGGCTGCAAGGCTGTGGTTGCGGCCACTTATGCCCGCATCTTCTTCCGCAATGCCGTCGCCACCGGCGAGCTTTATCCTTTCGAGAGCGACGAGTCGCTGGTAGCGGAGTTCAAAACCGGTGACGAAGTCGAGATCGATGTCGAGGCCGGCACCCTGACCCGCCTTTCTGATGGCAAAGCCTTCCCCCTGGCGCCGCTGGGTGCCGTGGCTCCAGTGGTCGCTGCCGGCGGAATGTTCGGCTATGGCCGTGAAGTCGGCATGATCAAAACCGGCTAACAAGCTTTTGTCAACGAATCCGATCGTTAACCAGGAATGATAGACATGGCGCTTTCCAAGCCCCCCACCACCCGCGTGATTGCCGTTGCCAACCAGAAAGGCGGTGTCGGCAAAACAACCACGGTCGTCAATCTGGCCACAGCTCTGGCGGCCCTCAAACAGACCGTACTGGTGATCGATGCCGATCCGCAGGCCAACGCCACCAGCGGTCTCGGTGTAGCTCCGCGCGAGGGCTTCAGCCTCTATCCGGCTCTGATCGATGCCCATAATCTGGACGACTTCATCGTGGGAACGACAGTCGAAAACGTCAACCTGATCCCGGCCGAGCTGGGCCTGGCCGGTGCTGAGGTGGAAATCGCCCGCATGGACGACCATCTGCACGTTTTCAACCGCATCCTGAAGCCGATTATAAAATCCGGCGTTTTCAACTGGATCCTGATCGACTGTCCGCCCTCGCTCGGGATACTGATGAGCAACTCCCTCGCCACGGCCGATTCGGTCATGGTGCCGATGCAGTGCGAATATTATGCCATGGAGGGCCTGAGCGTGATCCTCGGTCTGATCGAACGTCTACGTCTGGGCGGAGTCAACCCGCGTCTGCGTCTCGAAGGCATCCTGATGACGCTCTTCGATGGCCGGACGCGTTTATCCGAAGAGGTCGTCGCCCAGGTGCGTCAACACTATGGCGAGGCGGTTTACCAGACGGTGATTCCCCGTAACGTCCGTACCAGTGAAGCTCCCAGCTACGGCCTGCCGGTGATCATGTACGATCCCTCTTCGCGGGGCACCGAGGCTTATCTGGCTTTCGGCAAGGAGTTTCTGGAGCGGGCTCTGACACGTCTGCATGCCGAGAGCCTGCTGGCTGCATCAGACAACACCCTGGATCAGACAAAGCCGGTATCATAAAATGATTTTCTCAGCACCCTCCGTCAGAAAGTTCTCACTCAAAAAGCTGACCTTTCTGCTGCCTGTACTTTTGCTGTTTGCCACCGGCGGCTGTGCCTACCTGCGCGGCTACGATTCCGAAGGTCGCCCCCGATCGAAGCAGTTTCAGGTCGAACTCTCCGGACTCGACTGGATGGAAGTCAGCTATATGCCGTCATCAGGCGACCCCATCTTTAGCAACAGTTGCCGTCTCAGCCTCTTCGGTTCGGGCGAGATCATCTTTCTCACCGGCCGCAGTCCCAAGGTCTGGGACTCGTTTTCCT
>CAZMGQ010000132.1:0-3567 GCA_964565855.1 uncultured Lentisphaerales bacterium
GCCATCGGGATTCCCGCCCAGAAGAGGGCGCGACTGTGGACCTGTCCATGGCCCCGGTGGATGACGAGGCCCGAAATCGATGAGGCCAGCACCTGCAACATGGAGATCCCCGCCACCTGCTTCATGTCGAGTTCGCCGACTCCTGCCAGCGGCGGCACAAAAAGCATCAGCGGAATCATTACCACCGCCCCCCCGACCCCGAGCAGACCAGAGAGAAAACCTCCGAAAAGGCTCAGTAGAAAAAGGGTCAGGATTAATCCACTCATAATTCAGATGCTCACTATTCAACTGCTGATGAAAGCACGTTTTTACACTAACGCGGGCGGCCTGCAGGGTCAAGCGGAGAAGCACGCTCTACCTTTTATAGCATTAATCTGTGGTCTTGCCGCAGGGGCAAATGGATTGCTAGACTGTTCCCATGCAGATGGAAAGTGTTTTAGTTGGTGCTTTTGCCGTAAATTGCCTGGTTGTCTGGGACGATGCGGCAAAGGCTGTTGTGATAGATCCCGGTGCCGAAGCAGTCGAAATCGAAGGGGCACTGAAGCGAAACGGTCTGACAGTGGCGGCCTACTGGCTGACGCATGGACATATCGACCATATTTCGGCGCTGGATGCGATTCTCGCCCGTTGGCCGGCCCCGGTTTACATGCATCCGGCGGATGCCGCCTGGGCCTTCACGTCCACCAACCAGTATCCGCCATATTTCCGCACTCCCCACCGGCCCGATGAGCTGCTGGATCTGGCGGACGGTCAGGCGCTGGAAGTCGGCGGCCTGACGGCGCGGGTGATCCACACGCCCGGCCATACGCCCGGTGGTGTCTGCTACTATTTCGAGAATCAGCAGCGGCTGATTACGGGAGATACGCTTTTTCAGGGCTCGATCGGACGGACCGACCTCCCCGGCGGTGACATGGCCACGCTCGGACGCTCGCTGGCCGGCCTGCTTCAACTGCCTGACGAAACCCGGGTTTATCCGGGGCATGGTTCCGACTCTACCATCGGCGTTGAGCGGCGCTACAATCCTTTCCTGATCAACCTCTAAACGGGTATAAAGATGAGCACACCCCCCGCAATGACGATTGGAGCTGAAGGCATTGATGTGGACCACATTGTGGCGGATCTGCAGGCACGGGTGGCGGAAAAGCGGCGTCAGGGAGCCTACAACGAAGCACGTATTGCACGGGCGGAAAAGCACAACCTGCTCAACCTCAAGGATGACGACGAGTTTCTCGACCACTATCTGGCCTGTCTGCGTCAGATAGTGCAGGTTGATATCAACGACTTCGAAATCTTTGAACGTCGGGCGCGTCTGGCGCCATTTCTTGTACGGATCAAGCAGGGCATCTGGAAGCTGCTGCGTTTTTATACCTATCGGCTCTGGTCGCAACAGAATGAAACCAATGCGTTGCTGCTGGCTGCCCTGGAAATGCTGAACAACCGCAACGCCAACCGCATCGGCGAGCTGGAAGAGCGGCTGGCGGAGCTGGAGAAGCAGTTGCCCGGGACGCAGGGATAACCGATGGCTGACCCGGAAACACAGAAACAGCCTCCGGATTCCGGCAAAAAGCCACGCCTGGCATTTGTCTGTCCGCGGCTCTACGAGGAGGGCACTGTCGGTGGTGCCGAAACGCTGATCTACAGCCTGGCACGGGGTGCCGCAGCGGCCGGCTGCGAGACGACCTTTCTGACAACCTGTGCCCGCAATCACTTTACCTGGCAGAACGACTGTCCGCCGGACTCGTTTGAGCGTGACGGCATGACTGTGCGGCGTTTTTCGGTCAATGACGATCGCGACATCGATACCTTTCTCAACCTGCAGGCCGCGATCTGTCGCGATGAACGTTTGAGCGATGAGCAGGAAGCGGAATGGTTGCGGCAGAGTGTCAACAGTGCCACCCTGATCGAGTACCTGCATCAGAAGCAGGACGAGTTTGATCATGTCATCACCGGACCCTATCTCTTCGGCCTGGTCGAGGCGGCGAGCCGGGTGGCACCGGATAAAACGCTGCTGATTCCCTGTCTGCACGACGAAGCCTTTGCGCGGGTGCGGCGGATCGGCGCGATGTTCGAGCGGGTGCGCGGCTGTCTCTTCAATACATCTCCTGAGCGTGAACTGGCCTACCGGCTTTATCCGGCGTTTGCGCCGGAGGTGGATGCGGTGGTGGCGATGGGGATTGAGCCATTTGAGGCCGACCCGGCAGCCTTTGCCCGGCAGCATAATCTGACTGAGCCTTACGTGTTGTACAGCGGGCGGCGCGAACCGCTCAAGGGAACGCCGCTGCTGATCGACTATGTCGCGACCTTTCGGCAGCGGACCGGGCGCGACCTGCGACTGGTGCTGACAGGCTCGGGTGAAGTGGAGCTGCCGCCCTCAATGCGGGAGGCGACCCTCGACCGCGGCTTTGTCAGCGAAGAGGAAAAGCGCAACGCCATGGCCGGAGCGGTGGCGTTTTGTCACCCTTCGGTGAATGAGAGCCTCGGGATTGTGCTGATCGAAGCCTGGTTGGCCGGGACACCGGCGCTGGTTCATGCCAAAGGCGAGGTCTTGCGGTCGCAGTGCCGTCTGGCTCAGGGTGGACTCTGGTTCCGGGATTACCCCGAGTTTGAGGAAGCGCTGCTATTGCTGCTGGATCAGCCGGAACTGCGCCGCAGGTTGGGAGCCAACGGGCGTGATTTTGCACTGCGAACCTATGCGTCGGAGGCTGTCACAGAACGTTTTCTGACCGCGTTGACGGGTGCTGCAAACTGTGGGCAGAATGCTGAAGGCTGAAGCTGCCACGAACGGAATGAGGGTGGAAGATGGATAAAAAAGTTTTTATTACCGGTGGTGCAGGTTTTCTGGGCATCAATCTCGTGCGGTATCTGCATGGCCAGGGTATCAGCCGGATCGTATCGTACGATCTGGCCGAATTTAACTATCCCGAGCGGGACAGTATCGAAGTTGTCACAGGCGATATTCGCGATCTCGAGGCGCTCAAGGCTGCCATGAGCGGGGCCGACTGGGTGGTACATACGGCGGCGGCCCTGCCGCTCTACAGTCCCGAAGATATCCGCACGACCGATGTCGATGGTACGAGCAATGTGCTGGAAGCTGCCGCCGCTGCCGGAGCGGAGAGGGTGGTGCATATTTCATCGACGGCGGTTTATGGAATCCCCGATCACCACCCGTTGCTGGAAGACGATCCGCTGATCGGGGTTGGCCCCTATGGCGAAGCCAAGATTGCGGCGGAAGAGGTATGTCTTGCGGCGCGGGAGGCGGGACGCTGTGTGCCGATTCTGCGGCCCAAGTCGTTTGTCGGGCCGGAAAGGCTGGGGGTTTTTGCGCTGCTCTTCGACTGGGCCACCGATGGTCACCACTTTCCGCTGATCGGATCGGGCAACAACCACTACCAGTTGCTGGATGTGGAGGACCTCTGTGATGCCATCTGGCTCTGCCTGACCGGGCCGGTCGAGTCGGTCAACGACACCTTTAATATAGGAGCCCGGGAATTCGGTACGATGCGCGAGGATTACCAGGCGGTACTGGACGCGGCAGGACATGGGCGACGCGTACTCGGCTTTCCGGCG
>CAZMGQ010000132.1:3577-6350 GCA_964565855.1 uncultured Lentisphaerales bacterium
GCAATCCAGGCACTGCGGCTGTTGGAGAAGCTGAAGCTCTCGCCGCTCTACAAGTGGGTTTATGAGACAGCCTGTGAGGACAGTTTTGTAAGTATCGAGAAGGCTCAGCAGCAGTTGGGCTTTGAGCCGCGCTTTTCAAATCGCGACGCGCTGTTGCGCAATTACGAATGGTACCTGGAAAACCTGCCGCGCTTTGCAAAAGCCAGTGGTGTCTCTCACCGTGTGCCCTGGAGCCAGGGTATTCTGGGGCTGATCAAGCACCTCTTTTAGCGCAGAGGCCTGGAGTTGACAGTACGATGAACAGCAGAAAAAAAACTACCACTCCTCCGAAATGCACCGAAGGATATCTGGAACGCATTCTCAATGCGCGGGTGTACGATGTAGCCTGCGAGACTCCCCTGGAGCTGGCCGGCGGTCTTTCGGAACGACAGGGTAACCAGATTTGGCTCAAGCGTGAAGACGAACAGCCGGTCTTTTCCTTCAAGGTACGTGGAGCCTACAACAAGATAGCCCAGCTCGACCGCAGCCAGCTCGACCGGGGCGTTATCACCGCCTCGGCCGGCAACCATGCTCAGGGAGTGGCATTGGCGGCAGATAAGGTCGGCTGCCGGGCGGTGATTGTAATGCCGGTCACCACGCCCCGCATCAAGATCAATGCCGTGCGGCACTTCGGTGCCAAAGTCGTACTGCACGGCGATTCTTACAGTGATGCCCAGCAACATGCTCTTGAACTGGAGAAAGCACAGGGCCTGACCTTCATCCACCCCTACGACGACCCCGAGGTGATTGCCGGACAGGGGACGATCGGGCTGGAGATTCTGCGGCAGCATACCCGCCCGCTCGACGCCATCTTTATCCCGATCGGTGGTGGCGGACTGGCAGCCGGGATTGCCGCCTATGTAAAGCGGCTGCGTCCGGAGATTAAGGTTATCGGTGTTGAGCCGGTCGATTCCAACGCCATGAGCCGTTCGATCAAAGCCGGTCGACGTTTGAGGCTGCCGCGAGTCGGACTCTTTGCCGACGGCGTGGCCGTCAAGCAGGTCGGCCGTGAAACTTTTCGGCTCTGTCGCCAGTTGCTGGATGAAATTGTCTGTGTCAATACCGATGCCATGTGTGCCGCCATCAAGGACGGCTTCGAGGACACCCGTGCCATTCTCGAGCCGGCGGGAGCCCTTGCGATTGCCGGGGCAAAGGCCTGGATCAAGGAGCATGGAGTGCAGGGCCAGACTTTCGTGGTTCTGACGACCGGGGCCAACATGAACTTTGACCGGCTGCGCTTTGTAGCCGAAGTGGCCGAAATCGGCGAGGCACGCGAAGCCATTCTGGCCTGTCGCATTCCGGAGCGACCCGGCAGCTTCAAGGCTTTCTGCCGGCTGATCGGGCGTCGCCCGATTACCGAGTTCAACTACCGTTATCGTGACCCCTCCGAAGCCCATGTTTTTGTAGGGATCGAAGTTGACAACCGTGAAGAGGCCGGACGCCTGATCGACGAATTGCGTGCCAGCGAGATCGAGACGCTCGACCTGAGTGACAACGATATCGCCAAACAGCACATCCGTCATCTCGTCGGCGGTCATGCGCCCGGTGTCGAGCATGAGATCGTTTATCGCTTCGAATTTCCTGAACGTCCCGGAGCCCTGCTGGAGTTCCTTAATGCCCTCAGTCGCGGCTGGAACATAACCATGTTTCACTACCGTAACCACGGTGCCGACTATGGGCGGGTGCTGGCCGCTCTCGACCTGCCGGTCAGCGAAAAAGGCAAGTTCGAAGACGTGCTGAAATCCCTCGGTTACCGCTTCAGCGACGAAACCCGCAACCCGGCCTACCAGCTCTTCCTGGCATAGTGCACAACACATTCTGCCAGACTTGAATACCATTACGAGCCGTTGGCGGAGCAGGTACAGGGGGCGGTCTTATTTTGCAAAATATCTCACATTTGGCAATTGATCAAAATGCACATCCAACGTCCAGATAGTTGCACCGCATTCGTCAGCAGTAGCCAGTATGATTGAGTCGGCCATGGGCAGACCGTGCTGCAAACTAAACCCCGCAGCTTTAATTGCCAAGTTGGCATCTAGAGGAATAGTGATACTTTTTTGCATGATTGCCTGTACCTGAAGCGCAGCTTCTTCGCCTGCTTCGCGTTCCACAACCTTCAAAACTTCATATAGTACTATTGTAGGTACAATCAGTTTATCAGGGTTTGCCAGAGGCTCAGCAAAGTGTTCGGCAAACCGGCTGTCTGCAAAATACTCGAGCCATGCTGACGAATCAACCAGGTTCATATACGCTCTTCTTCCCGCTCAAAAGCAGTGTTGCATCCTTTCAATAAGCCACGCAGTTCGGTGATATCTCGCTCGGGGAGCAACTCTACGCGACCTTCTCGCACAGTCACTTGCAACTTCTGTCCGGGAACAAGGCGCATGGTGCGCCGTACCGAAAGAGGGATTACGATTTGAAATTCAGAGGATATTGTTACTGCCTGCATAGCGGCCTCCGATGGATCAAGCATAGAGCAAACACGGTGTAACTTTATTGAATATTAGCTGCGTTTGTCAATCTATTCTGCGATAGGACCACTGAGGCATTGCTTCACAATTGGTGAAACCGAAGATAAAATTAAGTTTTCGAATCTAACTTTCAGGTTGCCTTTGACCATGTCATGAATCATAATTGCCACTCCTCTGCTTGAGAATATTTTGCCTCTCATGAGGTTGGCTCAGGCAAGGTATGTGTTTTGCGAGGAGCTACACGATGAAAACCACTAACCAAC
>CAZMGQ010000133.1:0-6342 GCA_964565855.1 uncultured Lentisphaerales bacterium
TAAAAGAATCTGGAAATCCCTGCAATCTAAACATTTCTCTCGGAGTCAGGCGTCGTTCCCCATTAACAAGCAGGTAGTTATATGAAGCACCTGCACGCAATGCACACGAATATGGATATACACTGATATTTCCGGATTTATTTTCATGCCAAATGGTCGCATTCTCTGTCGGAGCATGCATAGCCAGTCGGTTTTGTCGTATGTATTCGGATGCATAAAAGTTTTCGGGAACATTCGGTTCCAGAATATTTTCGAGTGGTATCATCTTTGCTTGTCCGACAGGCCATACAAAAGGAATGCGTTTTCTATAACCTACAATAAATATCCGCTCTCTTTTCTGGGGAAGTCCAAAATCTAAAGCATTGTAAATTTTATAGTCACAAATATAGTCAAGACCACGAAGCGACTCCATAATCCTGTTCAGGGTTTTACCCTTGTTGTGCCCTTTCAGCATCTTAACGTTTTCCAGTACAAATGTTTCAGGACGTTTAGCTTTCAAAATGCGGGCAATTTCAAAAAATAGGGTGCCTCTGGTATCCTCAAACCCCTTGCGGTTTCCAATAATGCTGAAGGGTTGGCAGGGGAACCCGGCAAGCAGCAGGTCATGATCTGGGATTTTTACAGCGTCTATTTCAGAAATATCTCCTGAAGGTTTTTCATTGAAGTTTGCCTCATATGAGGTCTGACAGGGTATATCTATATCGCTTGAGAACACACACTCTGCTTCTGCCCCCAACGATTTTGCGGCCTGTTCCGCAGCTATACGAAACCCGCCCACACCGCAAAACAGATCAACAAATCGTATTTTATGCCTTTTTGTTTTGTTGCTCATGCCTGCGTATTCTATCAAAACTTTGTTTTCAATACAAACCCCAGCTACCGTTACCCAACGTGCGTCTTTTGTGTTAGCATACCTGCTCAGATGAACAAATCAGTCGAAAACCGCATCTTTGAAGTTGCGCTGTTCCTGTTGCTGCTGGTTCTGGTGGTGGTGACAGCTCTGCTGGTTCTGGGGCGTGACATTCACCACGAGGATGACGCAGACCTGTTTCCGGAACTGGTCGAGCTGGCAGACGATGAAAATGCCTATACCTACTTTGCCGCAGCGGCTGCCAAGCTCGTCTGGGACAGGGATACAAATACACTCTACCGGGATTTTAAGGACGGCAAATCAGTTGCCGAAGATGAAGTCGACCAGATCATTCATGAAAACAGTGCCGTTTTTCCGCTGATTGAACAAGGTGCCGCTTGTACACAGTTTGCAAGTCCCCAAACTGTAAGTTTTCTCGACAAATCCATGAGCGAGGCTTTTGCTGAGAGCCTAGATAGCCACAAGCGTCTGAGACTGATCTGGCTTCTGCACCTAAAGTGTTATCGTCATCGTCTGAATCAAGAGTAGGGAGAGGCTTTGTCAGCCGTCGAGCTGGCTCTGCGTTGCTCCATGCTGATGCAAAAGGGCCCCACCATAGTGATCGATTATATGGTGGGAAGACAGATTTTTTTTACAATTCTCTCGGAGGCACGTGCCTTGATCCGGAGTGGTGCGCTTTCCGATGACGATCTGGTACGGCTGGCAGATCCCCTGGAATTTGACGCATCAGAAAGTGTTTCAGACAGCCTGGTCGAGTCCATCAAGGGAGAATATCGACTCTTCGCAAATACGGTTGATGAGCTGCGAAAAAGCAGAACGCTGCGACGTGAGGCTTTCGGGGACTTCAGGAAGGTCAGGTGGCTTGCGGGGTTTCAGTTTAAGCCCAATACAACCAAACAGCTTGTTGCCGCCTATAGCCGTAATCTAATCGATTTGGCTGATCTGCCCTATTCAGAGGCTAAAACAAAGTTTTATGAGAAAGAAAGGTTGATCCCGCAAGGAGCATTTACTGCTGAACTGCGCCCCAATCGCGAAGGCGAGGTGCTGCTGGCTGTGGTCTCTATATCAGAGTGGATGGTTTTCATACGATTACTAAGGTTTGAGTGTGAACTCTCAGCGACGAGGTTGCTGATTGCCAGTTATCGTTTTCGTCTGCAAACAGGCAACTTCCCGGCGCAACTGTCCGATCTGGTGCCGGATTTTATTGAGACAGTGCCACGTGATCCTTTTGATGGTCAGGATTTCCGCTACAATGCCGCCTGCGGGCTGTTGTACTCTGTCGGAGAAGATTTGATCGACTCTGACGGCAGCACGGATGTAGAAAAGCGGAAGGGAAAACCCCAGCGTTGGCAATGTCGCGACTATTCGTACAGTCTTACAGAGAGCTTCAGACAGCTCGTGGAAAAGAGCGAAGACGGATCACCCGCGGCGGATGTTGATCCAGCAACACCGTAGCTGAGCCTTGCAGTTCTGCGAAATAATTGCGATGTGACTCCGGATTTTGCTTTTATCCCAGTGCCGCCAGCAGCAGGCCGAAGACGACGAGGGCGATGCCGGCCAGGCGCGGCGGGCCGGGACGTTCGTGCAGGAATAGCACTCCCAGCAGTACGCCGAGCGGCAGACTCATCTGACGAAAGGCCTGGACATAGCTGACGTTGGAGACGAGGCCCATAGCCAGCAGGATCAGCACGTAGGAACAGGAGGAAGAGAGGCCCGAGATGGAGGGAATCGAAGTCTTGAGAAAGAGTTTGCGGAAATTTTCGCGCTCGACCGGACTCAGTGCGACGGCGATATAGAGGGTAGTAACGAGGCCGGTTTCGATCATAAAGAGGTACATCAAGGCCCGTCCCACCCGTCCCAGCGTGCCGCCATCGGCTCCCTCAACATGCTTGATGATCTCACTGTCCAGCACCGTGAAGCCCGTAATGCCGATAGCAGCCAGCAGGATGAAAAAGATCACCCGGCTGCGGTAGGAGGCAAAACCGAAATCACGCCACTTTTCGAGCGGCATCAGGATACAGCCGAGGCAGAGCACAACCATGCCGGTGAGGGTCAGGGGCGAGAGTTGCCGACCGAGACCCAGCAGTGCCGTCACCAGGGCGGTCAGGAGCACCGGGATCGCCCGTGCCAGCGGATATACCAGCGAAATATCGCTGCGCCGGTAGGCATTGGTCAGCCCCAGAAAGTAAACAAACTGTGAGGCGACACTGATCGGCCAGAGTATCCAGAAGATCGGCGGAAGTTTGCCCGCCCTGGGCCAGAGCCAGCAGAAAACCGGCAGCAGCACGAGGCAGGAGGTCGTACTGGCAAGACTGTAAAATGCCAGTGACGGCCGGGCCCGCTTGCTGAGGAAGTTCCAGCCGGCATGCAGAAAAACTGAAATCAGCACCAGCAGAAAGGCGCGTGGTGTCATCTGTGGTGGCTACCTAAAAGGGCCTTCCGGCATGGCGGGCATGTTGGCGCTTGATGTTGACCTTGGGCTGTTCGAGGTGTAGCGCGTACCATTCGTCGCCCAGTCCGGCGTTGGAAAACTCGCGTGGGCGGTTGTTGGCCAGCCGGTCGAGGTTGCGTTTGATGAGGTCGTTCTCGGTGTTTTTGGCTGCAGCGAGCATGACCTTGTGAGCCTCGTCATCCTGCTTTTCCTGCAGCAGAATCCAGGCCATCAGCGAATACATCAGGGCTCCCTGATTGTACTTCAGACGTGCTACAGACCGGTCGAAAAACTTGCGCTGCTCTTCCAGCGGCTCCTTGCGGCGGTACATCCGGGCCAGCTTCATGGCCATGCTCAGAGGGTCGAGCATAAGGCAGCGGGGCAGCAGCTCGTCAACTTTGTCGAACTCCTTCAACTGATAGTGAAACTGCATGCGCATGGTGGCGATCTGACGCGAGAGCAGCGGTACCCAGCCGATCAGACTTTCCAGGCCGGCGGTTTCGTCGAGCGACTGGCGGATCAGTCTGCCCTGCATCTTTTCCAGCTCGCGGATCATCTGGTTGGGGTTGCCGGTGGGGCGTGTCTGGAGGACGTTGACTCTGGCCTGGATTTGCTTCTGACCATCGACCATGATTTGCTGGATCTGCGTCATGCGTCCGTTCAGCACACGGCGGAAATGCAGCATCGCCAGACCGTATGCCAGCAGTGCCGCCACCACGCCCCAGAGAACACTGAAGAAAGGGCTGGCAACGTCACCATAGCCGCAACCGAGGCCGACCAGAATGCCGACCAGAAGAGAAATCAGGATTGTGTACATGCCGCAGAGGCTCCGCAAAAAATGAAAGATTAGCTGGTCATTCTAGCAGAAGCCGGATAAAACCGGCAACAAAAGGTTGCGCGGCGCTAAAGTGGTACGTTAAGATCAGCGTTTTGAAAGAACTGAAGGATTGAGGATCGGCAGAGGTCGGATATGACGCTTGAAGAAATATTGACGCTGAAGGAAACGGCGTTGCAGGAGATCGGAAATGCGGCCGATGCGGCCGAACTCGAACGCTGGCGTATTCATTATATGGGGCGCAACGGACTGGTGCCCGCACTCATGCGGCGTCTCAAAGACGTGGCTCCGGAAGAGCGGGCCGCTATCGGGCGCGAGACGAACAGCTTGCGACAGTCCGTGACCAAGGCTCTTGAAGAGCGCAAAGCTGCCCTCGCGGCTGGCTCAGAGGCCGCTCCCGCCGCTCCCCCGGCCTTCGACTTCAGCCTGCCGGGCCGCTGGCACGGGGTTGGCACCCTGCATCCGGTCTCGCGGGTGATCGAAGAAGTCTGCGGCGTTTTCGCCCGACTGGGGTTCACCGTGGCGGACGGGCCCGACATCGAGACGAGCTTCCACAACTTCGAGGCGCTCAATACCCCGGCGCATCATCCTTCGATGGACGAGCGTGATACCTTCTGGCTCGATTCCGATCGTCTCCTGCGCACCCAGACTTCGCCGGTACAGATCCGCGTCATGCTCTCGCAGCCGCCGCCGGTCCGCATCGTCAATCCCGGTCGCTGTTACCGTCGTGATACGACCGATGCCACCCACAGTGCCAACTTCCACCAGATCGAAGGACTTTACGTCGATACCAGCCCGGTTTCGCTGGCCGATCTCAAGAGCACCCTCGCACACTTTGCCCGTGAGACCATGGGCCCCGGTGTCAAAGTGCGCTTCCGTCCGCACTTTTTCCCCTTTACCGAGCCCAGTGTGGAGGTGGACTTCTCCTGCCACGTCTGTGGTGGCAGCGGTTGCCGTGTCTGCAAACAGAGTGGCTGGATCGAGATCGCCGGTGCCGGCATGGTTGATCCGCGCGTCTATGCCAAGGTCGGCTATCCGGCCGACTGCTACGGCTATGCCTTCGGCATGGGAGTCGAACGGATTGCCATGATCAAGTACGGCATTACCGATATCCGCCTGCTTTACGAAAACGACCTGCGCTACCTGCAGCAGTTTGGCTGAGGCTGGAGATGACGGAAAAAAAATCCCTGTATAGCCGCAAGAAAAAATGCTCTGTGGAGGAGAGCCTCCAGCAGATAGAAGAGTTTGCCGCCAAATTTTCACATCGTGTGGTAAGCGATGTCTTCATGCGTGAAACTTTTGGGGATGATATTTCACAAACGCATAGTGTATTACAAAAATCGGGTTATACTCTGCTGACCCACAGGGAGTGTCCGCAGTTGTTGACTCGTGAGCAAATGCTTTTGTGGCCTGTCGAAGAAAGTTTGCCGGAGGGAGTTAGGAAGCTTCCGGCAGCTCCAGCATACGACCCTGACGACGGGCGCCGTTTTGTTCCCGCTGAAATGCTGAACAAAGATGAACTTGTCAACCAACTTTTTGAAGGAGACTGCCTTAAGGTTTTACCGTATTTTCCTTCGCGTAGTGTTGACATGATTTTGTGTGACTTGCCTTACGGAATTACCCAAAACAAATGGGATAGCCTTATACCATTGGAACCACTGTGGCAGCAGTACGAGCGAATTTTGAAACCAGGTGGGGCTGTGGTGCTGACATCGCAAGGTTTGTTCACAGCCAGACTGATCCTAAGTAATGAAAAGTGGTTCAAGTACAAAATTGTTTGGGAAAAATCCAAGCCGACCAACTTTTTGAATGCAAAGAAACAACCCCTGAGAAAACATGAAGACGTCTGTGTTTTTTACCCCAGACAGCCAGTTTACAATCCACAGATGACACAGGGGGAACCCTACGACAAGGGGGTCCGTAAAAACCAGCTGTCCGGGAGTTATGGTGACTTTTTGCCAGTGCATGTCAAGAGCGATGGGGCTCGCTATCCGACAGATATCGTCTATTTCAAAACTGCTGAGAGCGAAGGGCCAGTTTGGCATCCCACGCAGAAGCCTGTTGAGCTTGGTCGTTACCTGATCAGAACCTTTACCAATCCAGGGGCATTGATTCTGGATAATGCTTTCGGCAGTGGAAGTTTTCTGGTGGCGGCTGTCATGGAAAACCGTCGCTTCGTAGGAATTGAACAAAATACAGACGTGC
>CAZMGQ010000134.1:0-6334 GCA_964565855.1 uncultured Lentisphaerales bacterium
TGAATCCCGCAACCCACTGGACGATCCCTTTTGAATGGCTACACGGTACGACAACTTCGCGCGCATCACTCTTTTGCGCAACGACTTTCACAGCAAAATACATTAGTCCTATAGACAAACCATCAAGTATGATACTCGGAACAAATAATCCGCTGACAGTATTGTAAGTACCATGCAAAACTGCAACAGCCAGTGTTGCGAGAATACAATATAAGAGACGCTCGTTGAATTTGGTTGCGTATATAATGCTTGGTGCAAGCCACCATAGGAATGCAGCATCAATGACAGTATAAACAGCGTGCATAGGGACACAGGCGAACCACCTGGTAATATTGCCACTCAAGGTTAGCACAGGATCGACACTCCACGGAGCATACTGTAGGAGAGCCTCCGATATACCAAAGCCGAGCCCCGAGAAGAAGCCTATCAGTAGAAATCCCCGGAAGCCTAGCTTATCCCCATGTTTGTCGCGGAATATCAGATAGAAAAGTGGTAAAAGTTTGATTGTTTCCTCGCAAAGACCTACGCCGAAAACGCTTCCCGCAAATTGCTTTATCAGGCTACCCGATTCAACATTCTGGTAAGACCAGCCCACAAGTTTAAGGAGAAAAAAAACACCCTGGCTTTTGCCATAATTTCTAATCTGCATGTTAGATACATGCTGAGCAACACTTTGCAATATTATCAGCGCAACAATCCCCACCACCATGGTAAATAAAGTAACACCTGCCACATAATCAACGTGAAGCCGATGCGGCCTGAGAAAGTAAACAATAGTTACAGCAGCAAGTGGTATCGATATCACCGCAAAAATCGAAACTGGGATCCACGGGTTGTCAATAATGTAGCGGTTATTTCCAAATAGCGCAAAAATCCAGCCGAATAGCAGGCAATAGACAAGCAACGGCTTTAATCGAAACCAGTCAAACCCTATTGGTGTTTCATCAACAGGTGATACAGAGGGCTTGTGCGTATCGCTCACAAAGTTTCTGTCGGCCTCATCATCAGAAAATTCTCCTACACTGAAAGGCGATAAACTATCCAGCGCATCATTGAAGCCCAGTAAAAACGTTGCTTTCCACTCGCCGAGCGATATTGATTCACCCCCAGATAGCAGGTGTCTGCTGATAGGGACTCCTTCCACTTGTGTCCCATTCGAGCTGTTAATGTCTTCTATGTAGACGCCGCCATCTTTCACATACAACATTGCATGTTTACGCGAAACAAACGACGAAGAAATCACTATGTCGCAGGATTCCGAACTTCCGATAATGATTGGGCTACCTCCAAGTTCAACCCTTACCTCTTCACCGTCATCCAATATGATTGATACTACGATCGACGGAGTACCCTTTTGCATCCTTGATTCATCGCCCATAATGCACCTGGTCCTTCCATTTGGTTGAAGTTGGCGGCTTCATCATCACTGTTGTAGCCCACGATAACCCAATTATACATTGTGGCGATTTATTTTCAACACATCAAAATAGCGGAACAAGCGCGACTTGTCTGACCAGTCTGATCCGTCCGTCCTCTCCGTCCCATCATCCCCTACAGCACTACCTCTTCCCAAGACAACCGCACCATACTACAACTCACCCCACTTCAATCAGCTTCGGTGGCGAGCCCGGCAGGCGGGGCCGTACACCGTAGCCGACGTGCGGTTCTTCGAGTTCGAGCTTCGTCACAACCACCTCTGAAGCATCGCCCATAATCTCGGGCATCGCTTTCGAGAACGCCGCCAGCAGCTCCTCACGCTGCGGTTGCAGGTAGTGTTCGAGCAGTACCGAATCTGCGGTATGACCCGTCACAAGCCTGACCAGCTCTATCGGCACGCCCGACATCAGAGCCAGCGTTACCCAGGTCGTCCGCAAAGCGTGACTATTTATACACCTATCTGACTGCGTTATAAAGGGTTATAAGCGAAAAGCCGAACTTTAACGCGCGGAATGAAATCAGCACCTTATCAAAAGCGGCATTGCAGACGACGATTGTATCACCCATTATAGTTTGAAATGATATGGGGGGGAAAGCAGTCTTACCAGAAATGCCGATTGGCAAAGGCATGACCAGAACCGTGTTTCAGATAGCGTTCAAAGTTCCTGGCTTTATCAAGGTTTTCAAAAGCCACAAAAGAAACCAGACGCCAAGGTTTGAATTTGGCTGTATGTGGATTTGCGCCGGAGTTATGGCTGGTTAATCGGGCGCGAATATTTTTGGTCATACCAATATAGCGCTGCAATGGCTCAGATTCGCTTTTGAGGAGATAAACATAGTGCATGAGGATGCCCTTCGGTGGCTTGCCATGCATAGCTCGCATTACTATAACGAACTACTCGGCCCTGCTCCGCCAAGGCTACGCAGGGCATGCTTCGCTCTTCGCTATGCTGCGAGCGAAGCATGGTCGGGGCGGTGGGATTCGAACCCACGACTTACAGCTCCCAAAGCTGTCGCGCTGCCAGGCTGCGCTACGCCCCGTAGAAAGTGATCCGTAGGGTATCAGATGTTGGATGTAATCGCAAGCAGTGCCAAATCAAAATCTGCGAAAAACTGCGATGCGAACAGCACTTTTTTTCTGGGAGGCAAAGGCATAACCTTGCTAAGCTCAGACTCATGAGCAAGCCCAATTTTCTCTTTATTCTGATCGATGACCTCGGTTGCCGCGATCTGACTTCGTTTGGCAGTACCTTTTACGAAACACCACGGCTGGATCGTCTGGCGGACGAAGGGATGAGGTTTGAACGGGCTTATGCCTCCTGTCCGGTCTGTTCTCCGACCCGGGCGAGTATCATGAGCGGCAAGTATCCAGCCCATGTGGGGATCACCCAGTGGATCGGCGGACGTGCTGAGGGCAAGCTCAAAGATGTGCCGTATCTCCACTATCTGCCACTGGAGGAGAAAAGCCTCGCCTCCGCCCTGCGTGAAGGCGGCTACCAGACCTGGCATGTCGGCAAATGGCACTTGGGTGACGAGCCGTTCTACCCCGAACATCATGGCTTTGATGTCAATATCGGTGGCTGCCATTCCGGCCAGCCGGGAAAGGACGGCTACTTTTCGCCTTACAATGTGCCCGTTTCGCCTGGCCCCGAGGGCGAATATCTGACCGACCGGCTGACCGATGAGGCGATCCGGCTAGTCCGCGAGCGTGACCAGTCGCGCCCCTTCTTTCTGCATCTCTCGCACTATGCAGTACATACACCGCTGGCGGCGCCGGCGGCTCTAGTTGAGAAATACAAGCGCAAGGCCCGTGCAATGGGACTCGACCAGCTTGATCCGCTCCTGAAGGGCGAGAATTTCTCCTGTCTCCACAAGCAGGAGCAGCAGATCACGCGGCGCCTCTTTCAGTCGCACGTGGTTTATGCGGCGATGATCGAAAATCTCGACTGGAATATCGGCCGTGTGCTGGATGCATTGCGCGAAGCGGGGCTGGAGGATGACACAGTGGTGATTTTTACCTCCGACAACGGTGGTCTCGCCACGGCGGAGGGTTCGCCAACGTGCAACTTCCCCTATCGTGAGGGCAAGGGTTGGGTCTATGAAGGCGGAACCCGCGTCTGCCAGATGGCACGTTGGCCGGGTGTCATCCCCCCGCGCAGCAGTTGCGCCACCCCTGTCAGCAGCGTCGATTTTTACCCAACCCTGCTTGAGGCTGCCGGGTTGCCGCTGCTGCCGGAGCAGCACAGTGACGGCACCAGCCTGTTGCCGCTCTTCAAGGGGGAGGAACTGGAGCGTGAGGCGATCTTCTGGCACTATCCGCACTACAGCAATCAGGGGGGAACGCCGGCGGCCTCAGTCGTCTGTGATTCCTGGAAGCTGATTCTGCACTTCGAAGAGAATCATGTGGAACTGTTCAACCTGGACTATGACCCGACCGAGCAATCCAACCTCGCCGCCGCTGAACCCGAACGTGCGGCCTACATGCTGGCACTGCTAAAAAACTGGCAGACTGAAGTTGAGGCCAGGATTCCCGAGCCCAATCCGGATTATGAGGCCAAACTGATACGTCCCAAAATTCCGAATAACGCCCACGAATAGCGTCCGGGCGGGAGCGTTTGCATTTTCCGGGCCTTGGCTTTACCTGGTTTGTGAGAGTTGCTGCCGCATTTTTTCTAAAACATGCACTTTCTTTTGCGCATGCGGCTCATGGGGACATTCGCCATCCATCTTTAATTTTGTCCCCTTGCCTGTTCCGAGCGCAGTTTCAGTATCCGCTTCTGGACAGACAGGAATGTCTGTCATACAGATTTGGACATACGCCATTTTTCAATCGTCGGGTGAACATTTCATGGAGGGTGAGTGTCCTCACGAACCGCAATCGCAAGAGTTTGCGTATAGGAAAGCAAAATCTCCTGCTGCCTTGTTTTTTCTGCAACATGCACTTTCTATTGCGCATGCGGCTCATGGGGACATTCGCCCTCCATTTTTAATTTTGCCCCCTTGCCTGTCCCGAGCGCAGTTTCAGTATCCGCTTCTGGACAGACAGGAATGTCTGTCATACAGATTTGGACATACGCCATTTTCAACCGTTGGGTGAACATTTTTGTAGGGTGAGTTATCCTCGCAAACCGTAATAGCAAGAGGTAATGCATAGGGAAGCTGAGTTTTCGTCAGTTTTGGGATTCTGCCCGGTTCTTGACAATTGCCGCGGTTGCAGGTAGTTTCAATTGAGCTAGCTTATGTCGGCTTGCGAGCCGGTCATTTCTAAGGATTTGTTTGGAGTTTAATATGTCAGATAAGGTCAAGTCGAAGGTCGCAGACGCCGCAGTGCAGGAAAAGAAACTGCCGGGCTGGGCATTGCTGCTGGATCTGGAGTTTGCAGCAGTAGATGGAATGCAGGTGCTTTACAAGGCTTATGAGGCGGCTTTCAAGGAAGCTGAGATCGAGTTCAGCGAGGTTTTATTTGCCAGATTTGCTGTCGAAGAAACGGCAAAAGTGGGTGTCGGCGGAATTTTCCGCTATCTGAAACAGCCCAAGAACAAGGTTGCCAAGCTGGCCGAGAAAATCGAAGAGGCCTACAGTGCCGCAATCGCCAGTGCCCAGGCACTTCCGATCATCAAGCCGCTGGTCAAGGCTGTCACCGAGAATGACGGGGCTTTTGCCGTCGTCACCTCACTGCCAGCGGAAGCTGCCGCAGATTTGATCAAGAAGACCGGGCTGCCGGAGAGTACGCTGGTCTCCGAAGTTCCCCTGGAAGGCTATGGCTACCGCAGCAGCGAGAGCTGGACGCTGGCCGGTGTTGGCTTGCAGCAGTTCCCGCGCCGCATGATCGCCTGTGCCGGAGCCGGAGCCGCCGCACGTGAGGCTTTGTCGGCGCGGATGCATCTGGCAGCTTTTTACAGCCCCCATACCGAGTTCCAGGATTTCAGCGGGGCGGACTTTGTTTCGAGCGGCGTCGCCAAGGATGCGGCAGCCATCGTGAAGTTTATGGAAACAAGATAAAGGTAACGCCGAAATGCAACCCGGCGATTTGCGCGAACGCCAGCCCGGCAAAGGCTGGGAGCGGCTGGAAGCGATCATGGCCAAACTGCGGGCACCCGGAGGTTGTCCCTGGGACCGGGAACAAACGCTGGATTCGCTCAAAAAGTACCTGATCGAGGAAGCCTACGAACTCTACGAGGCCATCGATGAGGGCGATCCCGCTCACCATCTCGAAGAGCTGGGCGATGTCCTGCTGCAGGTGGTCTTTCAGACCCAGTTGCGACGCGAAGAGGGGCAGTTCTGTCTCGACGATGTGGCCCACGGCATTGCCGACAAACTGGTGCGGCGCCATCCGCACGTCTTTGGCGCTGTCGAGGTGAAAGATGCTGAGGAGGTTACCCGCAACTGGGAAGCCATCAAACGCAGTGAACGGGGCGAAGACGACGAGGCTCAACCACGATCGCCGCTGGGGGGCATACCGGCGGCACTGCCGGCCCTGCAACGGGCGCAGCGTATTCAGGCCCGCAGTGCCAGGGCCGGCTTCGACTGGGAAACCTGGCAGCAGGCACATGCCAAGGTTGTCGAAGAAATGGCTGAGCTGGACGAAGCTCTCGCACAGGACGACCGTCAGGCCATTACCGATGAGCTGGGCGATTTGCTTTTTGCTCTGAGCAGCCTGGCACGCCGCTTCGAGATCGACGCAGAAGATGCGTTGCGGGCAGCAACCGGGCGTTTTGCAAAACGCTTCAACCTGGTGGACGAAATGACCCGACTGCAGGGGCGTGATTTGCACGAGCTGCCTGTCGAAGAGCTGGTGCAACGCTGGCAGTTTGCCAAGGATATCCTGGCACCTGAGCCGTCGCCGGATCTGGAGATCTGAAAGGCTGAGCATGACACACCGGAACCCCGTTCGCCT
>CAZMGQ010000135.1:0-6316 GCA_964565855.1 uncultured Lentisphaerales bacterium
GAGAGCGGACGAGCATGGAGCTGCCGTAGTTGACCGGCAGAATTGTGACATGTGTCTGTCCATCGGCTCGCGGGGCGCGGGGCCAGGCGGCGAAAGCCAGTAGCAGACCGAGTGCGAGCGCGGTACGGCGGACGGCCTTGCGGTCGCGCCACCAGCCTTGTCTTGCGAGCCAGGGGCCGAGGCGCGGCCAGGCGGCAAAAAGTCCGATCAGGCCAAAATAAACTGCCAGACCGAAGGGGCTAGGCTTTTTAATAAAGGGATAGGGCAGCCACTTGCCGGCATAGTGGGCGATCAGCATGAAGAAGGTGCTGAAAAACCAGTTGGCGGCATTGAGAATCAGGGCAATATAGATTCCGATGCCGGGAATGAGGCCAGCCAGGCAGGAGAGCATGGCCAGTTGCAGTACGACACCGATCAGTGGAATGGCGATGACATTGGCGGCGGCACCGGCGACGGGCCATCGGGCGAAGTAGTAGCTCGAAAGTGGAATCATCATGCCAATCTGGATGGCAAACTGGGCGGCGATGAAGCCGTTGACAGCGGTCGGGAGATCGGCAAAGCCGCGATCCCCGATGGGGGTAAAACCACGGGTGGCGAGCCAGCGTCCGCCAGCGAAGAGTGCCAGCGTGGCGGCCAGCAGGAGGGTGGCGGAAAATGGTGCCGTGAGATACATCCAGTCGCGAGCCATGATGAGGTGGGCACCGACGATGACGATTCCGAGGACGATCAGGTCGTTGCCACGGAAGCGGGAGAGCAGCGTGTGGCAGGGTCCGGTGAGCAGGGCCAGCGACAGGATGGCACCGAAGGAAAGGGTAAAAGAGGGGTCGATCAGAATCGAGGGATTCTGCAACAGGATCAGAAAAGCTGCGACAGGGGCACCGATCAGAATCGAAGAACGCAGGCCACGGTCGAGGTAAGCCCACGAGAGCAGGAAGAGTGCGTTCATGATCACGGCCCGCAGTGTGGAGGGACGGGCCCCGGTAATAATGGCAAACACCACCAGTGCCAGCAGAATGACCGGCACATAGGCACGGCGCGAAAGACGCAGAGCGGTAAAGATGCCGACCAGCATGACCGTGATGATGGTGACGTGGAGACCGGAAACGGCGAGCACATGGTTGACACCGGAGCGGCGGAACTCTTCGGCTATGAAGTCGGCGCAGGGAGCGTGAGTAGCCTTGAGCAGCCCGAGACCGTTCTGTGGCGTATCGGGCGAAAGCAGACATTCGGTGTTCTGCAAACCATAGCGCAGACCGAGTGTGACCCCACCGGCAAAGGCCGAGTGCGGGTAAGGCAGAGTCTGTTTGAGGACACGCAGCATCCGGTCGCGCAGGCGCAGCGAGAACATGACGACCGGATTGCCGCTGCGGGGGGGCAGGTCGCCCGGCGAAACGATCTGCAGTGGCAGAAAAGTCTCGCCACGGCGTGGGCTCCAGAGCGACATCTGGCCGTGCAGACCATAGTTGGCCAGATAGCGGCGGTAGTCGAAACCTCCGGCGATTGCGGCCCCCTGTGGTGTCTGCAGCTCACCGTACAGGACGACATCGTTACCACAGGCCTCGGTGCGGGCGATCGATTCGTAGCCAGGCAGCGTGGGTCTGGCAGCGACACGTATCTGTCCCGCTGTGACACGCAAATAAGGTCCGCCCGGTGTGGTCTGGATATAGGCCGGGGCAACATTGAGCACCGTTTGATGGGGGTAAACTGTGGGGTCATCCACGATGCGCCCGAGAATGGTGACGGGCGGAATGCCACGACCGGGTCGGGTGAAGGAGGAGACATGGCCTGAGACGCGCACGATGCCCACTTCCAGTTTTTCGCCCTGCAGTTCGAGTGTCTCGATTTTTTCGATGGATGAGAAAGGTGACTCCAGCTCAATCTGGGCACCGACAGGCAGCTCGTCCGGTATCAGGCATTCGGCAACCAGACCGGTCTGTATATTTTCGGTAAAGCGCCAACGGCCCTGACGGTCCATGGCAGGTTTGCCGGCGGCGTCCAGCACCGGCACACGCGAGCGCAGGGTCCCAGTCAGCCGCAGCCGGGCCGAGCCGGGACTGTCTTTGCTGAGGCGGAAGCGGCTGGCTTCGGGCAGGTTGACCGGTTGCGAGAGGCTGGCGATATTTTCGCCGGCCGTTGCCACGATTGTCGCCAAGTGCCGGTCGGGGCGCCGGTTGATAGCAGCATAGCGCAGAAACCCGACGCCCGTGCCACAGAGCATCAGCAGGACAACTGCCAGACGCGGACGGCGGCGCAGCCAGGAAAAGCCTGCGGCGGCGACGGCCAGCAGGGCGACCAGCGTGAGGCCTGGCACAAACAGCTTCTCTGCCGGTGGCCAACGCATGGCCAGGGCAATGCCGATCATGAAAGCATAGCAGAATCCGATAAACTTATTGGCCACGTCCGGTCTCCCCATCTGTTTTTTCGGTCAGTCCGATGGTTTCGTAGTAGGATTCATTGGAACGCCAGATCGGACTGGCCTCAGGTTTGCCGTCGAGGCAGGATCTCACTGCCCGGCGGTAATCGGGATTGCCGGCAATCACGAGCAACCCCAGCGCCAGCGAAACACCCAACAGCAGCAAAATTGTTTTGGCACCCTGTTCCATCTATTGTCTCCTCAGTTTGTGCAGGTTTGCACCGTCGAACTTGTGATTGCTTCCGGCGCAATGTCGGGAGCTGATCCGGGCTCCGCTTCGGTGCCACCAGCACCGAAGCGCAACTCGAAATAAAGCAGCAGAAAAACAGCAAAGGCAAAGACCGCGCCGGCCAGGGCGTAGGCCCAGAGTGCCGAGGCATAGGCCACAATCCCGGCCATGATGCCACAGACCAGAACTGCCAGGTGGATCAGCAGCACGGCACCGTAACGTGCCAGCCCCATACGTGCCAGCAGATGCGAGGTGTGGTCCTTGCCGGGAGTTGCAAGCGGGTTCCGGCCGCGGCGCAGCCTAGCCAGACAGACATGCAGCATGTCGAAAACCGGTACTGCCAGCAGCAGCACCGGACAGAGCCAGGTGACCCAGTTGTGGTTGGCGGGGAAGCGCAGCAGCAGAGCCAGACAGGCCAGCAGCGAACCCAGAAAAAGCGAACCGGCATCGCCCATGAAGATCGTCGCATGCCAGTGATGGTTGTAACGCAAGAAGCCTAAACAGCCGCCAGCCACCGCCAGGGCCAGGGCAGCCACGCACCAGCCTTCGTTGAGGATGCCGAAGACTGCCACGCAGAGTGCGATGAGGGCTGAAAGACCGGCCGAGAGACCGTTCATGTTGTCGAGAAAGTTGACCGCGTTGGTGATGCCGATCAGCCAGGCGAGGGTCAGACCCAGGTTGATCCAGCCGGGCAGCCAGGCGAGCTGGACACGCACTCCCAGCAGATAGAGCACCGAAGCCGCCAGCAACTGGGCCAGCAGCTTGGCCCACCAGGGGAGAGGTCGGCGATCATCCCACAGACCGACGCAGCCGAGTGCCAGCGAAACCGCCAGGGCGCTGTTTAGCAGCGTCCGATCTTCGCCGGACCTAGGCAACAGAACCCAGGCACAGGTGACAGCCAACGCAATTGCCACACCGCCCAGCAGCGGCGTCGGCTCAACGTGCAGCTTGCGTTCCGCCGGGGCATCTACAAAACCGGTGCGACGTGCCAGCCGCCGCATGAGTGGTGTCAGAATCAGCGCCAGTAGCAGGGCCACACCGCCTCGCAGCCCCAGCAGTCCCAGAATGCGCTGGTCGGCTGCCTGCGGCAGGCGTGGTTCGGTATAGAGCTTCGCTGTGGAGACTTCTTTCGGCAGTGCGGGCACGGGCATTCCCGCCTCTCTGAACCAACTGCGCAGCTCGGGCAGCAATTTTCTAATCGGAGCCACATTGACACGGTTGATGCGAATTGTAGGCGACCGCAGACAGCGTTCGCCGAGGAGAATAGCCTCCCGGAAGTGGGCAGCCCGGCGTTCGGGATCAGGTGCCGCCCTGCCCTTCTCCGCTTCCCACTGGGCGAACATGCTGAGGGCCACGGGGTGCTGCGGATCGAGCACCAGCAGTTCCTGCAGGACTGCCGCTGCGCCCGGTTGGTCATTCAGCAACTGGTAGCGCAGACCCGCCAGACGCCGTCGATGAACCGTAATGGAGGGCGCCAACCTGGCAGCCGCCATGTAGGCAGCTTCGGCCTCGCGGGCCAGCTCCAGCCGCATTTGCGGATCGGCACTTGCCCGGGCCGCCTCGTTCAACACTCCACCCAGTTCGGCCTGAAAAGCAACATGGAAAGGACGTGTTTCAACGGCTGCTCGGGCGAGACGCAGGGCATCCTCCCAGGTCTTTTCGTCAACGGGATTTCCTTCGCGGACTTCCTGTTGCGCCGCCCGGATTGCAATCAGCCGTGCCTGCGAGGCCAGCCAACTGAAGTGAATCCCCCGTGGATTTTGCCCAATGGTACGGTCAAACATTTCGACCGCAGCACGTGGTTCTCCCAGTCGGGCCACGAACCAGGCGCCGTCGAGCATGATATTCTGCCGGAGGGGCGACCATAAAAATATTGCTGCCAGCAAGGCCGAGATGCCGGTTGCGACCGCCAGTTGAGCCAGCTCGCGTCCCGGCCGGCGCACGAGCAGCAGCGGCAGAATGGCGATCGGCACCAGCCGCAGCCAGGCCGCCTGTACTCGCCGGTCAAACCAGCCGCCCAGCTCAGCCAGAGAGCGCAGCGTTCCGACGCGCAACTGTGTCAGGGTTTCATCATGCCAGAGGAAATAAACTGCCGCCAGCAGGACAAGTCCTGATAATACGCGGAGCCGGATACCCCGTGGCACGACCCAGGCTGTGCCTGCCAGAGCCGCCAGCGCCAACAGATCGAGCCGCAGGCTGGTGATGCTCCGCCCGAGCAGCGTGAGGGAGCTGGTGAGACCGGCTGTGTTGTGGAGCAGCGATGAGGCCAGCACCAGAAAAGCCGCCAAGCCCAGCAGTCCGCTCAAACCCGGTGACTCAGCCAGTACTGACACGGGGGCAGCTTGGGGCAGGTCCGTCGCTGACGGCTCCGAATCGGATATCTGCGCCCGGCAGGCCAGGGCTGCCAACAGGCCACCGCACAGCATCAGATACATGCTCGAAGTTACCAGACCGATACCGAACTGGGCTTCGACCCAGAGCCCGAAAGCTGTCGATGCTGCCACCAAGGCAACGTCTGCCTCTCGTTCGTCAACGGTAGGGCGTGTTTCTCCGAAACCGCCGCGGACGGCTCGGAGAGCCGTCCCTACCTGCTCAGGAGAAGTCGTTGGATCAAGGATTCGCCCGTCGGTGGACGGGACAGCGTCCAGGCTGATACGTTCGCTCGTGAGAAAAACGCCGATCGCCAGCAGCAGCCCGACAAAGGTGCCAGCCAGGAGCCCCAGTGCCCAGGCAAAAGTTCCCCACAGCAGAATCAGGGTTGTTACAGTTGTCAGATTTGATAACCCAAAGAGCAGCAGGGCCAGACGACGGCGTCTGCGGGTTGTCCGCAATCCGAGGGCTCTGATTGCGAGACCGCCCAGGCTGACCAGAAAGCCCAGTTGCGCCACAAGACCGACCAGTCCCGTACCGCCGAGTACATCCATCAGTCCGCTGTGAGTCGCATCGGGCAGGTGGTCGAAGCCCTCGGCCACTTCAAACCGCGCGGCCACCCGTTGCATCAGCGGCTCGCTCAGACATTCGGGGCCATAACCGATCCAGGGCCGCCAGCGGGCCAGCCGATCCTGCGCCCCGCGGCCGTTGTCGAGCGGCGAGGTTTCGCCCATGCGGCGTGTCATGGCTTTGTAGAGCTGAACCCGGACATCGACCGTGTTGTAGCGGGTGAACATGCCGGTCCGTGTGAAGTGGCGTACTGTTTCCGAACGGGCGACAAGCTGGATGCCGCCGAGCGAAACTCCAAAGAGGACGATGATACCGGCAATGGCGGCCAGTGCCGCATTGGGCCAGCCCCGGCGACGAGCCAGCAGCACAACAGCCAGAGCACCCGCCGCCAGCAGCCCCGCCAGGGGTCCGCGTGAAGCAGTTCGCAGCAGCAGGAAAACTTGTGCAGCCAGCAAGAGAGCCGGCCAGAGCCGCCGCCAGCGGCGGGCCACCAGCATCTGCCAGGTTGTGGCGGGGATGACGGCAATCAGAAAACTGCCGAAGGCGATCGAGTTGCCGAAAGTGGCCCAGGGGCGGTTTTGTGGAAAGCCGGTTGGCGGAGTCAGGACCTTGACCCCGGCGACCTGCAGGAGGCCGACCGCCGTCGGCAGCACCCCGGCCAGCAGCATGGCCAGCAACAGACGTTCGAACTGTGCCCGTTGGCGACAGCCGGTGGCCACGGCTACAAACAGCGT